>JBPBPY010000444.1:0-9663 GCA_050954505.1 Janthinobacterium lividum | reverse complement strand
CCCACACATACGCCGCATCAGGAGACACCATGCCAACCTACCGTTCCCATACCACCACCCAGGGCCGCAACATGGCAGGCGCCCGCGCCCTGTGGCGCGCCACAGGCATGAAGGATGGCGACTTCGACAAACCGATCATTGCGGTGGTCAATTCGTTTACCCAGTTCGTGCCCGGCCACGTCCATTTGAAGGACCTGGGCCAGATGGTGGCGCGCGAAATCGAAAAATCGGGTGGCGTGGCCAAGGAATTCAATACCATTGCCGTCGATGACGGCATTGCCATGGGCCATGGCGGCATGCTGTATTCGCTGCCATCGCGTGATTTGATCGCCGACTCGGTTGAATACATGGTCAATGCCCACTGCGCCGATGCAATGGTCTGCATTTCCAATTGCGACAAGATCACGCCGGGCATGCTGATGGCAGCCATGCGCCTGAACATTCCGGTGGTCTTCGTTTCCGGCGGTCCGATGGAAGCCGGCAAGGTCATCAAGGTGGTCGACAACGGCCGCAAGGTCATCAAGCTGGACCTGGTCGATGCCATGGTCAAGGCCGGCGACAGTACCGTGTCGGATGCCGATGTGGCAGAAATCGAGCGTTCCGCCTGCCCGACCTGCGGATCGTGCTCGGGCATGTTTACCGCCAATTCGATGAATTGCCTGACCGAGGCACTGGGACTGGCATTGCCTGGCAACGGTACCATCCTGGCAACCCATTCCGACCGTAAGGAATTGTTCCTGCGCGCCGGCCGCCTGATCGTCGAATTGGCAAAACGCCACTACGAACACGATGACTATTCGGTCCTGCCACGCAGCATCGCCAGCAAGGCGGCATTCGAAAACGCCATGGTGCTGGATGTTTCCATGGGCGGCTCCACCAACACCGTGCTGCACCTGCTGGCCGCAGCCCATGAAGCCGAAGTCGAATTCAAGATGGCCGACATCGACCGCATCTCGCGCAATGTGCCGTGCCTGTGCAAGGTGGCGCCGATGACCGACAAATACCATATCGAGGATGTGCACCGCGCCGGCGGCATCATTGCCATCCTGGGCGAACTGGCGCGCGCAGGACTGCTGGACACGTCGCTGCCGACGGTGCACAGCCCGACCATGGCAGCGGCAATTGAAAAATACGATATCCGCCGCAGCGATGACCAGGCCGTGCACCAGCTGTTTCGCGCCGCGCCTGGCGGCGTGCCGACCCAGGTGGCGTTTTCGCAGTCCGAGCGCTTCGAAGACAATGACCTGGACCGCAGCACAGGGTGCATCCGCGACTCTGCCCACGCCTATTCCAAGGACGGTGGTCTGGCGGTCTTGTACGGAAACATTGCCGAGAAGGGTTGTATTGTCAAGACGGCCGGTGTCGATGAGAGCATCTTGAAATTTTCCGGCCGTGCGCGCGTCTTCGAAAGCCAGGATGCAGCGGTGGAAGCCATTCTTGGCGATAGCGTCCACGCAGGCGATGTCGTCATCATCCGCTATGAAGGTCCCAAGGGTGGACCCGGCATGCAGGAAATGCTGTACCCGACGTCCTACATCAAATCCAAGGGCCTGGGCAAGGCATGTGCCTTGTTCACCGACGGGCGTTTTTCCGGTGGCTCCTCGGGCCTGGTGATTGGCCATGCCTCGCCGGAAGCCGCGGAAGGTGGCGCCATCGGCCTGGTGCAGGAGGGCGACATGATCGACATCGACATTCCCGAGCGCACCATCAACCTGCGGGTTTCGGTCGAGGAGCTGGCCCACCGCCGCGCCACGATGGAGGAGCGGGGCGCCGATGCATGGCAGCCTGTCAATCGCGTGCGGTATGTCTCGCAGGCGCTGCAAGCCTATGCAGCCTTGACGACGTCGGCCGACCGCGGTGCGGTGCGCGACCTGGCGCAACTCAAGCGCTGAAATGGAAAAAGGGGCACACCGGCAATTGCTTGCCAGGGTGCCCCTTGATGGTCAATCCGCTGCTTTTCAACGAGGCAGCGGCGTTTCCGGATGCAGAATTAGAGGACCTTGCCAAGCAAGGATAGCGACAAGCCACGTGCCACAGCTGCGGCTTTCTGGTTGTACGATGGCCGGCCCCAGCAGTTGAAGCCGTGGTCAACGCCGGCGTAGACATCGACAACGGCGTTCCTGGCGTCGGCAAACATCTTTTTCACGCCATCGACGGTTTCCATCGAAATGTGGTCGTCGTCGCCGGCGAAATGGAACAGGATCGGCACGCGAACATCGGCGGCCTTGCCGAGATAGTTTTCGATACCGCCCGGGTAATAGCAGATTGCCGCATCCACCGCACCGCTGGCAGCGGTGAGATAGGACAGCAAGCCGCCGTAGCAGTAGCCGATCGATGCCACACCGCCTTTGGTCTCCGGCAGGCTGCGCAGCAAGGCGGCAGCCTTGGCCATGTCCTGGGTGGCCAGGTCGGTGTCGACCGTCTTGCGAAATCCGTAGGCCTTTTTGGTATCTTCCTCGACGTAGTCAAGGTTCACACCCGGCTCCAGGCGCCAGAACACATCGGGTGCCAGCACGACGTAGCCATCCATTGCATACTGGTCGGCGACGGCGCGGATATGCTCGTTGACGCCCCAGATTTCCTGGATCAGCACGATGCCGGGCCCGGTGCCGGTCGGTGGCAGCGACAGATAGCCCTTGAAGTTGTTGCCGTTTTTGGTGTCGATATCGATCCAGCGTGAATTCATGTGGTGCATCCTCTTGTCGATGACGATCGATGGCACTGGCTCGCGGCAAGGCGTGGTCCAGGCCCCGATGCCGGGTTGGGGTGCGCTGATTGTAATCCGGTTGAAGCACCTCTGCATTGGCGTTGCGCCTTGAAGCATTGTTTCGCCGACCTGCTGCAGCGGGTTGCGGTGCCTTGCTTTGCGGAGGTGCGCTGCTCTCGATTTTGCCGTGCATCGATGGCAACTGGTCCGGCCTGCCCCGATGAATCCCCGATGAATCACCGATGAATATTCGATCAATATCCGATCAATATCCGATCAATATCCGATGAATATGCAATGCATGCCCGATGCATGTGTAATGCATGCCTGATGCATGCGTAATGCGGGCGCAGCACAGACATCGGCTGGGCCGGGCGTGCCGCAAAGCATCGGACCTTGTGCCAGCGCACGGCCATTCCTGCAGGACTGGCATACCATGGCTGCGAATTCAACATTCCACCGCAAACCGACTCCATGACAAAGACCCTGATCGCTTATTTTTCCACGCTGGTCGCCTTTTGCATCATCGATTTCATCTGGCTCGGTGTGGTGGCGCCAACCTTCTACAAATCCCGGATCGGTCCGCTGCTGCTGGAAAAGCCCAACATGCTGCCGGCGGCAATCTTCTACCTGTTGTACGCCGGTGGCCTGACCCTGTTTTGCGTCTTGCCGGCCATTGACGGCGCCGAGTGGACGCAGGCTGCCTCGATGGCGGCGCTGCTGGGCCTGTTTGCCTACGCCACCTATGACCTGAACAATCTGGCCACGCTCAAGGGCTGGTCCGGCCTGCTGTCGATTGTCGATATTGCCTGGGGCATGACCGTCAGTGCGGCGGCAGCCAGCATCGGCTTTCTTGCCGTGCAAATGTTTGCCGGAGCTTGAAGTGTGATGGCGCCGGGTCCAGGCCTGGCGCCGGCAACCACTGGCCAGGTCAAACGATTGCCCAGGTTCTGCCGGCGCAGGGCAGGAATGTGCGCTGGCAAACGCCAGGCCGCAACGTTGCAGGCCCGGTCCTTGCCAGGGTTCCATCGGTACCGGGGTTTGAGTTATGCTGTGCGCGATCTCCAATGATGAAAAGCTTAAAACCATGACTCCATTCCAATTGCGCAAAACCACCCGGCCGCATGGGCCGGCTCGACAGAAGCCGTTGTCGTCAGTCCTGGCACAGGTGCGCCAGGCCGCCGTGTTGTTGCCGGTGACTGCGGTACTGATGCTGGCCAGCCAGTCTGCCCATGCCGGCAAGACGCTCGACGCCATCAAGGCGCGCGGCGCAGTCAATTGCGGCGTCAATCCCGGCCTGGCCGGTTTTGCTGCAACCGACAAGGAAGGCAAATGGAATGGCCTCGATGTCGATGTCTGCCGTGCGATTGCCGCTGCCGTGCTCGGCGATGGCAGCAAGGTCAAATGGGTGCCGCTCAATGCGCAGCAGCGCTTTACGGCCTTGCAGTCGGGCGAGATCGATATCCTTTCGCGCAATACCAGCTGGACGCTGTCGCGCGATGCGTCCATGGGACTGCAGTTTACCGGCGTGACGTATTACGATGGCCAGGGTTTCATCGTCAACAAGAAATACAAGATCGGCAGCGCCACGCAATTGAAGGGCGCGGAAATCTGCGTGCAGTCCGGCACCACCACGGAAAAGAATCTGAACGATTATTTTGCCGCCAAAAAAATCAAGTTCAAGCCGGTGGTCTTCGAAGGCTTCGAGCCGTCGGTGAAAGCATTTTTCTCCGGCCGCTGCCAGGCCTACACCACCGACGTCTCGGCACTGGCGTCGATTCGCAGCAAGGAAGCCGCCAATCCGGATGACTATGTGATCTTGCCGGAATTGATTTCCAAGGAGCCGTTGAGCCCGGCCGTGCGCCAGGGCGATGACGAATGGTTTGCGATCTCGAAATGGGTTTTCAACGTCCTGCTCGAAGCCGAGGAATATGGCATCACCCAGGCCAATGTCGAACAGATGAAAGGCAGTGCCGACCCCGCGGTGCAGCGTTTGCTGGGTACTTCGGAAGATACCGGCAAGCTGCTGGGCTTGAATCGCCAATGGGCGTTCAATGCCATCAAGGCAGTGGGCAACTACGGTGAAGTCTTCAACCGCAACCTGGGCGCCGGTTCACCATTGAAGCTGCCACGTGGCGCAAACAACCTGTGGAACAAGGGCGGCCTGATGTACGCGCCGCCTGTGCGCTAGGCGACGGTGCGCAAGCCTGAAGACGCGGTGGCGGCGCTGCCGCCAAATACCGCCGAGCGCCCCGGTTCCAGCGTTGAGCGCACGGTACGCAGGGCGCCAGGCTGGTCCTGGCGCAGCCGCAGCACGCGGGCGCTGGTGTACCAGGCCGCGGTGGTCGTGCTATTGATTGTGCTGGCCGCGCTGCTGGCGCGCACCACACTGCTGAATCTGCAGGCGCGCGGCATTCGCAGCGGCTTCGATTTCCTGTTCGATCCGGCCGGCTTTGAAATCGGCGAATCGGTGCTGCCGTTTGCCGCCGGCGACCCCTACTGGCGCGCCTTTGCAGTGGGCTTGTCGAATACCCTGCGGGTGGCGCTGGCCGGCATTGTGCTGGCCACCGTCATCGGTGTGTTGATCGGCATTGGCCGGCTGTCAAGGAATGCCTTGCTGCGCTGGATTTGCAGCGCGTACGTGGAGCTGTTTCGCAACCTGCCACTGCTGCAGTTACTGATGTGGTATTTCACGCTGACCCAGCTGCTGCCGCCGGTGACCGAAGCCCTGCACCTGGGCACGCTGGTGTATTTGTCCAAGAGCGGTTTGTCGTTTTCCTGGCCGGTCTGGGCCATTGGCCATCTCACCGCCGTCCTTGGCGCCGTGGTTGGTGTGGTTGCCGGCGCCATCGTTGCCCGACGCGCACGGCGTGCTTTCGAAGCCGGCGAGGGCACCGGGCCAAGCGGCACCATCCGTCTTGGCATCCTGCTGGTGTGCACCTTGCTGGGCTGGCTGATCGGCGGCGCTCCGCTGGCTGCCGACCTGCCCGAACCATCGGTTTTCAACATTTCGGGTGGTGCATCGGTGACGCCTGAATTTCTCGCCGTGCTGATCGGCCTGTCGGTGTACACCGCCGCCTTCATTGCCGAGATCGTCCGCTCCGGCATCCAGTCGGTCGCCTGGGGCCAGCTTGAAGCGGCTGATGCACTGGGCCTGCCACGTCGCCTGACGCTGCGGCTGGTGGTGCTGCCGCAGGCGCGCCGGGTGGCAATCGCGCCGCTGGCCAACCAGTACCTGAACCTGATCAAGAATTCTTCGCTGGCAGTGGCCATCGGTTATCCCGACCTGGTGTCGATTTCCAACACCACGCTCAATCAAACCGGCCGGGCCCTGGAATGCATTGCCATCATGATGTCGATCTATCTGTTCCTGTCATTGGCTACCGCCTTTCTGATGTTTCGATATGGCTTGCGTTCAGCCATCGTGGAGCGCTAGATGGACAACATCACGATGGAACCCACCGTGCCGCTGCCGATTCCACCGCGTGCGCCACCGCACGCCGATGCCGGCAACTTGGTCTGGCTGCGCAAAAACCTGTTCGCTGGCTGGAAAAACACGGTTGCCACGCTGCTGATCCTGGCAGTGCTTCTGGCGCTGCTGCCTGCTTTTATCGACTGGGCCGTGCTCAAGGCGGTCTGGTCGCCCGACAATGCAGCCTGCCGCGCGCTGGCCCAGCACGGGGCCTGCTGGGGTGTGATCGCGGAAAAATACCGCGTCATCCTGTTCGGCCGTTATCCCTTCGAGCAGCAGTGGCGGCCGATGGTGGCGACCGTGCTGCTGGTGTCGATGGTGGTGGCCAGTTGCACGCGCTGGCTATGGAGCCGCTGGCTGGTGCTGGTTTGGGTTGTGATGCTGGCCGCTGTGTTCCTGCTCATGGGCGGTGGCGTGGCGGGGTTGTCCAGGGTAGGGACGGCAAACTGGGGCGGGCTGCCGCTGACCGTGATGCTGTCGACCTTCAGCATCGGGCTGGCATTTCCGCTTGCGATCCTGCTGGCCCTTGGCCGCCTGTCGAAACTGCCGGCCATCCGCAGCCTTTGCACCGTGTATATCGAACTGATCCGCGGCGTGCCGCTGATTTCGGTGCTGTTCATGGCTTCGTTCATGTTCCCGCTGTTCATGCCACGCGGTTTTTCCATCGATGTGCTGGTGCGTGTTCTGGCGGGCATTTCCCTGTTCACCGCAGCGTACCTGGCCGAGGTGGTCCGAGCCGGCATTCAGGCCGTGCCGCGTGGACAGCTGGAGGCTGCCGCCACGATCGGATTGAACTACTGGCAAACCCAGCGCAAAATCGTCCTGCCGCAAGCATTGCGCCAGGTGGTGCCGTCCATCATGAACAGTTTCATCAGCACTTTCAAGGATACGTCGCTGGTGATCATCGTCAGTCTGTATGAGTTGACCGGTGGCTTGACGCTGGCCATTGCCGGTGATGCGCAGTGGCGCCAGTTCTATCTGGAAGGTTACCTGTTCATCGCCGCGATTTATTGGGTATTCTGCTATGCCATGTCGCGCTACAGCCGCTGGGTCGAAGCGTATCTCAACCGTGGCAACCGGCGCCTGTAAATGAAAACAAACCTTCTCTTCGCCATCGCGCGTGTCGTGCTTGACGCGCTTTCGCCGATTTCTCCCATCATGAAAACCTGCCCGCCATGATCACCTTCGATAACGTCAACAAATGGTTTGGCCAGTTTCATGTGCTGCGCGACATCAACCTCGACATCAGCCGCGGCGAACGCATTGTCATCTGTGGTCCTTCAGGATCTGGCAAGTCGACACTGATCCGCTGCATCAACGCCCTGGAAGAACATCAGCAAGGCCGCCTGCTGGTCGATGGACTCGAACTCGGGGATGACATCAAGGTCATCGAAGCGGTGCGCCGCAAGGTTGGCATGGTGTTCCAGCAATTCAATCTCTTCCCGCACTTGACCGTGCTGGAAAACCTGACCCTGGCGCCAATGTGGGTGAACCGGCTCTCGCGCGCCGACGCCGACGCGCGCGCCATGGAGCAACTGGCGCGCGTGCGCATTGCCGACCAGGCCGACAAGTATCCGCTGCAGCTCTCGGGCGGCCAGCAGCAGCGCGTGGCAATCGCCCGTGCGCTGTGCCTGGACCCTGCAATCCTGTTGTTCGACGAGCCCACCTCGGCGCTCGATCCGGAGATGATCAACGAAGTCCTGGATGTGATGAAGGAACTTGCAGCAGCCGGCATCACCATGGTGTGCGTCACCCATGAAATGGGATTCGCCCGCTCGGTAGCCGACCGCATCATATTCATGGACCAGGGGCAAATCCTCGAACATGCCGCGCCGGAAGAATTTTTTACTGCTCCCAGACATGTGCGAACCCGGGAATTTCTTTCTCGAATCTTGAGCCACTAAGGCGCGCTGAAATCCATTCAATTTGCAAATGAATCACATCGCGCTGCAGCTGGCCTCGCATTTCCGGCAGGCTGCAGCGCAGCGGGCCATTTCGCCGTCGGGGTCGGCGTGTTCCTCGCACAGTGCGGCGCACGCGCCGCAAATCTCTGCACATTCGCGGGCAATGTGCGCTGCGTGCGGTGAACGGCGCGTCATGAAGTCGGCATGCACCAGGCACATCTGGGCACAGTCAAGCAGTGCCACCAGGTGGCGCGCTTCGCTGTGCACGTGGCCGCCGTGCAGGACATGCGTGACGGTTTCGGTACAAAAGCGGTGGCATTCGAGGCAGTTGGCAAGGCATTGCTGCATTTCGGCAGACAGTTGTGGTTGGCTCATTTTGAATCCTTTGATCGTTGACGTAGCTTCATCATACGACCCGTGCCGAGGTTCGGCATGATCTGGATCGAAGGTCGGCCGGTGAACCCGCAGAAATTTTCCGCAGTCCGCCGTTGCTGCCGGCATTCGAGTGGCCGATCCTGCTTTTGCACAGCCGTGCCGATAATCCATTACCATTCATGACTATGCCTGCTGGCCTGACGCCATCTGGACATCGCCACGCGACCGCGTCGCCTGGCTGGTCCGCGCCGGGGGCGGCAAAGCTTCGTTCGCGCCGGCCCCGGCGCAACATGAACCCACTTCCAGGAAAGACACCATGCCAGAATCCCTCAATGCCAACGCCGGTCTCGCCTATTCAGCCGAGCTCGAGCGTCGTTTCAATGACCTCGTCAGCTGGGCTGTCGACACCTGGCCGGATTCCTCGTATGCCATTTCGGCCGACGACTTTGCCGCCGCCCGCAAGAATGTCGAGCGCCTGCGCGCCAGGTTCGAGCCTGGAATGTCCCAAGACGATGCCGCCGAGCCTTCACAGGGTGGCGCACAATACGTCGATGTCAGTCCAACCCCGTGGCCCTGAGTCGATCGCGCTGCACCGCTTCCGCTGCACCGCTTCGATACGCTGGCAAGAATTGTTGAGCCTGCAAGGTCGGGCAGGGCCAAGCCTTGCTGGTAAGATGACGGCCTGTCGTTTTTAATTCTGGGGGCGTTTTGGCATCATCGACCCGGCGCACGCCGGACAACAACAGCAAGCCCCGGCGCAATGTGGCCAAGAGCCGCCGGCCTTCGCGCATGCGCGGCTTCGTGATCCAGGGCGTGCTGCTGGCCGCCGGTGCACTCTGCGTGACAATACTCGCCGGCGTGCTGTATGTGCTGGTCATCCTGCTGCCCAGTCTGCCATCGCTGGACGCCTTGATCGACTACAAACCCCGCATTCCACTGCGCATCTATACCGCCGACGATGTGCTGATCGGCGAATTCGGTGAAGAGCGGCGCGACTTCGTGCCCATCACGGCCATGCCCGAAGTGATGAAGGAAGCCATCATTGCGGCAGAAGACGACAATTTCTACCAGCATGGCGGCGTCGACTTCCTCGGCATTGCACGCGCGGCAGTGGCCAACCTCTCGCGCAGCCGCGCCCAGGGCGCTTCCACCATCACCATGCAGGTAGCGCGCAATTTCCTGCTCACGCGGCAAAAAACCTACAG
>JBPBPY010000457.1:0-9672 GCA_050954505.1 Janthinobacterium lividum | reverse complement strand
CCGGCTCGATGCGCAAGCGCTGCCTCAGTCGGCATGCCTGGCCGGTGGCGCACTGCGTTCCGGGCTTTGCGGCTGCGCGGTTTGCACTGCCCCTTCCTGCTCCCACCCGCCACCGAGCGCCATGAACAGGGTCACCTGATCGCTGGCCAGCTTGCCGTCCGATGCTGCCAGCGCGCTTTCGGCGCTGGCCAGCGTGCGTTCGGCATCGAGCGTGGTGAGGAAGTCGGTGCGGCCATAGCGATACAACTCTGCCGACTGGCGTGAAGCCAAGGCACTCTGGTCGCGCGCGGCCCGCAATGCCGCATTGCGGTCGAGTTCCCGCGCATAGGTTGTCAGCGCACTCTCGGTTTCCAGCAATGCCTTCAACACCGCCGCATCAAAACGCGCCACCGCTGCCACATCGGCCGCCTGGGCCTGGGCAATGCGGCTGTGCGTGCCGGCCGAGGGCAGCGACCAGCTGATCAGCGGGCCGAGTCCCCAGCGAAAGGCATTGCCGGCGCCGAACTCATCGACCAGACCGGTACTGCCGACACTTAAGCCCAGGCTGATGCTGGGATACAGTGCTGCCGTGGCCACACCAATGCGGGCACTGGCACTTGCCACGCCTCGCTCGGCCTGGCGAATGTCCGGGCGCCGGCGCAGCAGTGCAGCGCCATCGCCCACTGGAATGGGCTGGGCCAGTACCGGTGGCGCGACGCAGGCATCGAGTTGCGGCGCCAGCTGGCCCGGCACTTCACCCGTCAGTACCGAGAGTCGATACTGTGCCACGCGGTGGGCGGCCAGCAGCGAGGGCAGCGCCGAGCGCAGTTGTTCCAGCTGGGCCTGGGCTCGGCTGGTTTCCAGCACATTGCCGCGCCCGGCCGTCACCCGCTGCTGGGTCAGGTTGGCAAACTCGCGCTGGGTATCGACCGATTTCTGCGCCACGGCGATCTGCTGGCCAGTGGCGCAATTGTCCACGTACGCGGCTGCCGTGTGCGCGGCCACCATCACATGTGCAAGGTCGGCCGCTGCCTGCGCCGCCTCGGCATCGGCACTCGCCGCTTCGACTGCGCGGGTGATCTTGCCAACCAGGTCGACCTGATAGGAGACGGCGGCGCCGACGTCGTAGTTGTAGCTATCCGAGAACGCCGCCGGCTGCGCCAGCGACACCGCCGATGGGCGGCCATAGCCGGGTGCCGCCTTGAGTGCCAGTTCAGGCTCGCGCGCGCCTTCGACTTCGCGCACTGCAGCCTGGGCGCGTTCGAGGTTGGCCGCAGCAACGCGCAGATCGGTATTGGCGGCAAAGGCCTTGGCAATCAGGCCGTCGAGCGTGGCGTCATGGTACAAGCGCCACCATTGCGGTGGCAGTGCGTCGCTGCGAAAATTCCTGTCGGCTGCCGCGGCAAATTGCGCCGCCGCTTGCGGCCGGTTGACGACCGCTTCTGCCGCCACCCGGTAATTCGGGCCGACCGTGGTGCAGGCAGCCAGCAGGCTTGCCAGCGTGGCAGCACCCAACCGGCGCAGTGGCGGCATGAAGGCGCGCATGCCGGTCGCGCTGCGGTTCCTTGCCAGCGGCAGGCCGGCGATTCCAGGCGCAGCCGGATTCATGGCGCACCCCGGGTTCTTGCCGCTGTTCTCGGGCTGCCAACTTCACCACCGTTGGGGTGCACTTCCACGGTAACGGTCTGGCCGGCGATCAGCCTCACTGGCGCCGGCACGCTGTCGATTGCCACCCGCACCGGTATGCGCTGGGCCAGACGCACCCAGTTGAAAGTGGGATTGACGTTCGGCAGCAGGTTGGCGGAAGTGCTGCGGTCGCGGTCGGCGATACCGCCGGAAAAGCTGTCGACGTGGCCGGCCAGCATCTGTTGCTGGCCCATCAGAGCAATCGTTACCGGGTCGCCGATCTGGATGCGGGGCAGCTTGGTTTCCTCGAAATAGCCCTCGACATAAAACGAATCGTTGTCGATCATCGCCATCACCGGCCGGCCCGCACTGACATAGGTACCGAGCTGAAGGTCAAGATTGGTAATGGTGCCGTTGACCGCCGACACCACATGGGTGCGTGCCAGGTTCAGGCGCGCCAGGTCGCCGGCGACCTTGACACCCTCGAGCGCGGCGCGCGCCTGGTCCACCCGTGCATTGCCCTGCTCGCGCACTTCCTGCGCCACCAGGTCCTTGAGCTGGATATTGCGCTCGGCTTCCTTCTGCGCCTGCGCCAGGGCGGCTCTCGGCGCGCGTTCGGCGGCTTCGGCGGTGCGCAGCGCCAGCTCGAAACGGGCGCTGTCGATGTCGAACAAAGGCTGGCCTGCCTTGACCTGCTGGTTGTCGCGCACATACATCTTCACCACCTGGCCGGTCACATCGGGCGCAACCTGCACGACGTTGGCCTTGACCCGGCCATCGCGGGTCCATGGTTCGACTTCGTAATGGGTCCACAGGCGATGGCCAACGAGGATGGCAAGCGCGACGACGGTCAGGGTGACGGCAAACCGGCCCACGGCCGGCAGGGTAATTTTCATGGCGTTCTCAGTAGATCTCATGCGGTAAAAGAAAGGTGAAGCTGCCCAGGACGATGATGAACACCGCAAAATCGAACAACGCCGGATGCCAAACCAGCCGGTAGAGGCCAAAGCGCGTCATCAACCAGGCAATCGCACGCGAGCAGGCGATCGAGGCCAGGCACAGAATCAGGATCCAGGGAATGTACATGCCGTAAAAACTGACTTCGCCGATCATTTCGATTGCTCCTGCGTGGGGTGGTGCGGGCTCGATGGCGCAGCGCCTGGGTCATGGGCAGCCACCGCAGGCATCGGGTGCACAGCCGCCGCAGGCAACGGTAGCTGCACGAAGAATGGCGCATCCGGAAACAGGTCACGGCGTATGCTCACCAGCGCAGCGACGGCAACATCGCGTTCGGCCAGCATGCCGGCATGCGTTCCTGCACCCGCGCCATGCCGTACCGCATTGCGCAAGGCGTCATCCAGAGTGCCGAGCAAGGCGGCAGAGCCGGCCTGCATGGCACCGGCCGCAGGAACCGGCGCGAGAAAGTGCTGGTGCAGTGCCGTCATCAATTCACTCAGCTGCAAGCCATGTGGCTGCTGCCGGTATTTCAGCCGGCCGGGCAGCAAGCCACGCGAGCGCTTGAGCGGGCTGCCCGAAAACCTGTTCGACAGATCATTGGGCAGGTTGTTGGCCAGGTCGCCGGCCTGAACATGGCGCAGTTGCGCCATGTTCAGGCCGACACGCAAATCGCAGAGCGCGGCAAATGCACCTGGATCGGCTTGTGGACCGGCCAATGCCAGGCGCGGTGCCAGCAGGGCAATGCGGTCGAGCATCAGTGCCGACATGGCCAGCAGATTGGGTGCGCGGGTGCGCGCGCTGATGCGGGTCAGCTCCTTGCGGGCAGCACGCATGAGACGGCGCGCCACCTGCTGGGCGGTGGCCGAGCGCAGCAGGCGGGTGAACAGCACGGCAGCAAAAACGCCGACGATCTGCGCCAGCATGCCATTGGTGAAGGACACCATGTCGCTAGAATTGGTATCCTGCAGGCTCAGCGTGCCGCAGACGCCGAAGATCAGCGCCAGCGCACGCCCCATGCAGGCCGGCCGCGCCAGGAAAATGCCGATCAACAGGAACACCGGTGCCAGTGTCATGACCAGCATTTCGAAACTGTGAATCGCAGGCAGGACCACCAGCAGGTAGAACGCCGAAATCGGAATCGAGTAGATGGTGTAATCCAGGAACGACTGGATATTCGGCGCCGGATCATCCATGGCGGCGAAAAAACAGCAGAATACCGCCGCCAGCATGGCTGCTGCAGCGCCGGAGGGCCAGCCCGTGATAATCCAGAATGCACAGCAGGCAGTAGTGGCAATGACGGCGGCGAATGCCGAGCGCAGCGCCATGCCATGGTCGCGGTGCAAGCCCCAGGTGGAGGTACCCGCCAGCCGCACCGAACGATCCGCACGGCGGCCGTGCAGCACATCGTCGAGCTGGCGCTGCAGACTGCGGCTTTCATCGATCGTGTCGACCAGCGAACGCAAGCGAACTGCAAGGTTGAGCTGCAGCAGCGTGCTCCACGAGACGTCTTCTCCAAGTGCCGGCATGAGCTGCTCGATCTGGGCGCGCAGCTGGCCGGCGCGGCTGGCGTCAGGCGAGCCCTGCTCCAGCGCACTGAGCGCAACCCAGCGCTGGATATCGGCGGCTAGCGCGCGCCATTGCGGTGTCAGGCTGGCCGGATCGATCTGCTCCAGGGTGCGCAGCCGATCCTCGATCGACAGCAGCAGCGGCACCATCAGTGCCAGGCGGTCGTGCAGCGCGTGCACGGTGCCCGACATCCAGCGCAGGCTCGAGGTATCGAACGGCAGGTGGCTGGCCATCAGGCGCAGTTCGGTAATGTCCGCGGCCAGCTTGCGCCAGGCATCGACCACCGCCGCAGGCTCGGCGCCCTCCTTATGCACTGCCGCCAGCGGCGCGATGCGCAAGGCGCTGCGAATCCAGCCGCGCGCGTCGTCGAAGGTCTGATTCACACGTGCAAGCAGCGCCGCGCCCAGGCTTTGCGACAGGATCAGCGTATGGACCATGGTGGCGCAGACGATCCCCAGCGTGATTTCCTCGCTGCGTGCCAGCGCCACATCGAACACCGTGGTCGGATCGGCCACCACCGGAAAACCGATCAGGCCGGCAGTGTAGCCGGCCAGCATGAAGAAGTAGGAGCGCGGGGTGCGGTCGAGCAACGAAATGTACAGGCACAGTCCAACCCAGAGGGCCAGTGCCAGAGACAGCAGTTCAGGTGCATTGGCCAGTTGCGGCACGATCAGCACCGTCACGCTCGATCCCACCAGGGTCCCGCCGCAGCGATACAGGGCTTTCGAGCGCACCGTCCCGGTCATCGGATTGGCGACGATGTAGGCGGTCATCATGGCCCAGAACGGGCGCGGCAAACCGAAGTACTCGGCCGCATACAAGGCCAGCATTGAACCGGCAAAGCATTTCAGCGAATAGATGATTTCAGCCCTGCGTGGAGTCATCACGATGCCTTCCTGCTCCCGGCCGCCCGCGTGGTTTCGAACACAGCCAGCGAGACATCGAGCGCACTCATGACGCGCAGACAGGCTTCGATGTCCGCCGCCGAACAGGCTGCAAACAGTTCGCGCCGAAACGGCAGCAAGGCTTTTTCCAGCCGGGCAGCGCAAACCTTGCCTTCTTCGGTCAAATGCAGGGTCTTGGCGCGGCGGTCGCTGACATCGTCGCGCCGCTCCACCAGTCCCGACTCGCTCAGCTGTTCGATGATGCGCACCAGCGACGGCGCCTCCATGCCCATGGCGTCAGCCACCGCGCCCGGACGCACGCCGTCGCCCAGCCGCGAAATCATGACCATTGGCCATGCCGATGCATGCGAGAGCTGGTAATCCCCGGCCATCTTGTCGAAAGCTGCCTTGTAGCGGCGCGAGACTTGCGTGATGAGCACGCTCAGGGACATCAGGGTCAGATCGAATTTCTGCACAGCGGTATAGGGAATTTAATTAGCATGCTAAATATTAACATGGAAAACAACTATTTGTTTTCAGCAAGTTTTCATTGTTTCGAGCGGCACCTGCACGAATGCGTAAAATGCCACCTTCACCAAGAGGTTCAAGATGCCCGCCGCATTGCAGACATGGATGGTTTCGCTGACGCCCGGCGGCTGGACCTTTGCGGTTCTGCCGCAGCAAACCTTGCTGGTTGCGGCACAGCAGGCGCGAATCATTTTGCCGAGCTCATGCCGCAATGGTACCTGCCGCACTTGCCAATGCCGCCTCGTCAGTGGCACCGCGCGCCACATCATCGACTGGCCTGGCCTCTCGGCGGAAGAAAAAGCCCAGGGATACATCCTGCCCTGCGTTGCCGTGGCAGAAAGCGACCTGGTGATCGAGGCGCCGCGCGCCTGCGCCGCACCATGATTCGGGTATAGTCAGGCACCGGCTTGCGCCGCGCACAAGGATACCCATGGCTCTCGGATGGATGACATTGTTGAAAACCGTACCCTGGGCGGATGTGATCAGCACAGCGCCCGTGGTGGCCGACGGCGCCAGGAAACTGTGGAAGGCGGTGGCCAGGAAGGCGCCTGCCGACGCCATGCCTGCAGGGACCAGCGCCGATGCGTCGGCCTCGGCGCCGACAGTGGTGTCGATGGATCAGCTGATCGCCTCGATGCAGCTGCAGCTCGACGGCCTGGAACAGGCAGCGCGCGATTCGCACGCACAGATGCTGGAGTCTTCCCAGCTCATTGCGGCACTGGCCGAACAGAACACCCAGCTGATCGGCCATGCCGAAACAAGTCGCCGGCGCATCTTCTGGCTTGCCGCTGCCTGCGCTGCATTGGCTTTGCTTGCTGCGGCCAACCTGGCTTTGCTGCTGCTGCGGTAAGGCCGCTTTTGGCCGCTTTTTGCCGCTCTTGGCCGCTCTTGGCCGCTTTCGATTTGACGTGCTGTCGTATGCCAAGGGACTTTTCCATGGCGCGCTGATTGCCACCCGGGTTTGCGCGCGCAGCAATGCATGTCCGGCGTTCGCGCTTTACTGCCGTCAGGCAGCTGTCAGGCCCGCTTAAGCGGCTTGACAGACAGGCTGTGTACCATCCGCAAGGACATTTCCAGCCTCCTTGAAAAGCGCAGACCAACTCATGAAACGCCGTTCGTTGTTCCTGCTTGCCGCAGCCTTGCTCGGCAATGCCTGCTGTTGCCCGGCAGCCGCACCGCCCGCCGCTGCCGCCATGGCACCGGCAGCACAGGGTTTTGATGATATCACCCTGGCGCAGGCACTGGCACTTGCCAGCCAGGCCAACCATGATGGCCGCCTGGCGCTGGCCATGGTGCAGAATGCCCAGGCTGCGATCCTGGTTGCCAACAATGCGCCCAATCCCACATTGACGCTGCAGACCTTCAACATCAACCCCTCCCAGGGAATCGGTTCCGGCGGCTTGCGCCGCAAAACCGTCGACAGCACGGTGCGCCTCGACCAGCTGTTCGAACGCGGCGACAAGCGGGGGCTGCGCACGCGCAATGCCGAGCAGCTGGAACAGGCAGCGCGTGCCGACCTGGCCGACAGCGCCAGGCAGCTCGCGCTGGCGGTCACGCAATCCTATTATAATCTGCTGGCAGCGCAGGAAAAACTGCGCCTGTTCGACGACACCACCAGGCTGTTCGACAATGCGCTGGCAGCGGCAGGCAAACGCAAGGACGCAGGCGATATCGCCGGCGCCGATGTGGCCCGCATCGAGGTCGACCTGTTTCGCGCCAGGAATGATGGCAGCGCGGCGGTGACCGAATTGCGGCGCGCCCGGCTGGCCCTGGGGCTGCTGCTTGGCCGCTCCGGGCCAGCGCTGCTGGCTGGCGCCACGCCAGTGCCCGGCGATGGCAGTGCAGCGGGGACCGGCTGGCAAAGCACCGGCGCCATGCCCCAGGCTGCGCCATTGCGCGCGGTGGACCACTGGCCGCAGGCCGGCATGGAACCCTCGGAAAATACCAGCGACCAAGCCCTGACCCAGGCCGTGGCGGCACGCGCCGATGTCCGGGCCGCGCGCGCGCGCCTGGATGCGGCGATGACTGCGCAACGCCAGGCCGTGGCCTTGCGCACACGCGACATCAGCGTCGGCGTGCAAGCCGAACATTGGCCGCAAAATGGCGGCAACAGTTATGGCGTGGCCGTGCAGATTCCGCTGTTCGTGCGCAACGAATACAACGGCGAAATCCGCAGCGCCACGATTGCCGTGCAAAGCGCCCAGACCACACTGGAAAAAACCAGCGCAGCCGCGCAGGGCGATGTCTGGCGCGCGCGCGAAGAGCTGCGCTCGGCGGCCGAGCGAGTACAGCGTTTCGAAGGCGAATTGCTGGAAGCGTCCGGCAAATCGGCGCAGGCAGCCGAGTTTGCCTTTCGCAAGGGAGCCATCGGCGTCATGGATGTGCTTGATGCCCGGCGCGTGCAGCGCGCCACCCAGCTCGAAGCCATTGCCGCCCAAGCCGACCACGCCAAGGCCCTCGCGGCCTGGCACACTGCCATTGCCACCGAAAGCCAGCCATGATGCATTCTTCCAGACGCATGTCCGTCATTACCCTGGTCATGGCCTTCGGTGCCGGCGCCCTGTTTTCGGACAGCCCGCTGCAACCGGCCTGCGTAGCAACCGCGCCAGTGCCGAAGCCGGGCCCGATCTCGCTGGTGCCCAGTGCAGCACAGGCTTCCGGTCTCCTCCGGCAGGACACCGTGGGCACCGAGGCCGCTCAGCGCCCGGCCCTGCAGACCGCCAGGCTGGTGCTCTCGCCGGTGCCGGTTTCCGACCCGTTCAATGGCCGCATCGCCTACGATGAAAACGTTACCGTACGCATCAATTCGCCGATCGCCGGGCGGGTAACCAGATTGCGCGTCGAAGCCGGCGACGAAGTCCGCCGCGATGCGGTGCTGCTCGAACTCAGCTCACCGGACCTGGCCACCGCCCAGGCTGACTGGCACCGAGGTCAAGCCGATGAAGTGCGCAAGAAGCTTGCTTTCGAGCGCGCTCGTGCCTTGCTCGATAATGAAGTCATTGCACGCAAGGACTTCGAGGCCGCCGATGCCGACTATGCACAGGCGCGGGCAGAGACCCGGCGCGCCGCCCAGCGCCTGAAAAATCTCAATGCCGGTGCTGCCGAGAACGGCAGTTTCGGCCTCAAGACGCCGATGGCCGGCGTTGTCGCCGAGCGTCAGGTCACGCCCGGCATGGAGGTGCGTCCCGACCAGGCTGCGCCGCTGTTCGTCATCACCGACCCGAGCCGGCTATGGGTGATGATCGACGTCCCTGAACGCAGCATTGCCGCCATCCATCCTGGCCAGGCAGTCAGCATCGAAACCGATGCGTTTCCCGACCAGCGCTTTGCTGCCCGGGTCGAGCGGGTCGGCTTTGCGCTCGATCCAGCCACCCGCCGCATACAGGTGCGCTGCAGCGTCGCCAATGCACAGCGCAAGCTGCGCCCGGAAATGTTTGCCCGCGTCGCCTTCCTCGCCGACACCGGCAGGCAGGCATTCGCCGTGCCCAATGCCAGCCTGATCGTCGAAGGGATACACGAATTCGCTTTCGTCGAGAAGTCTGCCGGCGTGTATGAAAAACGCCAGGTCAAGGTGGCGCAACGCGGACGTGAGCGCAGCTATGTCGAAAGCGGACTGGCAAGTGGCGAAATGCTGGTGACGGCAGGTGCGCTGCTGCTCAACGCGGAGCTGGCAGCCCATGCTCGATAAGCTGATTTCATTCGTCCTGGCGCAGCGTGTCTTCGTCTTGGTGCTGTGCGCTGCGCTGGCCATCTTCGGCTACCGCTCGCTGTCGAATCTGCCGATCGAAGCGTTCCCCGATGTGCAGGATGTCCAGGTGCAGATCGTCACCCAGGCCAATGGCCTGGCGCCGGAGGAGATCGAACGCACGGTGACGCTGCCGATCGAGCGCGAGATGAGTGGTGTACCGCGGCAGACGCAGCTGCGCTCGGTCACCATCACCGGCCTGTCGATCGTCACGCTGACCTTCGAGGATGGCACCAACGACTATTTCGCGCGCCAGCAGGTGCTGGAAAAACTCCAGAACATCACCCTGCCGCCAACCATCCAGCCTACCCTGGCGCCGCTGACGACGGCAGTCGGCGAAGTCTACCGCTATGTGGTCGAAGCACCGGCCAGCATGGCGGAAAACGA
>JBPBPY010000116.1:0-9707 GCA_050954505.1 Janthinobacterium lividum | reverse complement strand
AAACCGGCCTGACCTTGCTGGCCTCGGTCGGCTCCACCGCGCCGTTCGTTGGCCTGCTGGGGACGGTATGGGGCATCTATCATGCGCTCATCGAAGTCTCGGCCTCGGGTACGGTGCAGATCGACAAGGTTGCCGGCCCCGTTGGCGAAGCACTCATCATGACCGCGCTCGGTCTGGCCGTGGCGATTCCCGCAGTGCTGTCCTACAATGCCTTCACGCGCGTCAACCGCGTCACGCTGGCCGAACTCGATGCATTTGCCCATGACCTGCATGCCTACCTGACCACCGGCACGCGCATCGGCAAATAAGCGGCAACACCCACCACTTCAGCCTGATGAAGGCTGTTAAAGGAACACAATGGCTTTTGGCGGATTCAACGACAACAACCGCAACGCACCGATGGCAGACATCAATGTCACGCCGATGGTGGACGTCATGCTGGTGCTGCTGGTGATCTTCATCATCACGGCGCCGATGTTTACCCATGCAATCAAGCTCGACCTGCCGGCGGCCCAGGCCAAACCGGCGCCGGAAAAGCCGGCTACCATCACGGTCTCCATCGATGGTGGTTGACGGCTGTTCTGGAACGACAAACCGGTCGAGATGAATGACATGACCGCGCGCCTGGAAACCGAGTCGAAAAAAGATCCGCAGCCTGAACTGCAGCTGCGCGCCGACAAGGCCACGCGCTATGAAACCATTGCCCAGGTGATGGCGGCGGCACAGGGCAGCGGCATGACCAAGCTCGGTTTCGTCACCGATCCGAAATCGGCCGGCGCCAAAGCCCCGGCAAGATAAATCAACGCAGCCGGCACGCCGTGCCGGCCCCAGGGGCAAAGCGCTCAAGCCTGCCAGCGTGCACCCTGCTGCGTCACGCCTGCCGGCACGGCACCTGCCTCCCTGCACCGGGTGCAAGCATGCGCCGTCAATACGGCACGCATATGCCCGTATAATGCTCGGTTCACATCCACTTCCGCCACTCGCATCCGTCATGCAAGAAAAATACCATCACGTTGAAGTAGAAAAAGCCGCGCAACAGCATTGGCAAGCCACCGACGCCTACAAGGCAGTCGAATTTGCCAAGGACAAAAATGGCCAGGACAAGAAGAAATTCTACGCCTGCTCCATGCTGCCCTACCCTTCCGGCAATCTGCACATGGGCCATGTGCGCAACTACACCATCAACGACGTGATGTACCGCTACCTGCGCATGAATGGCTACAACGTCCTCATGCCCATGGGCTGGGATGCGTTCGGCATGCCGGCGGAAAATGCCGCCATGGCCAACCATGTGCCGCCTGCGCAATGGACCTATGCCAACATCGCCCACATGAAGCAGCAGATGGAAGCCATGGGCCTGGCCATCGACTGGTCGCGCGAGATGACGGCCTGCACGCCGGAATACTACAAGTGGAATCAGTGGATGTTCCTGAAGATGCTGGAGAAAGGCATCGTCTACAAGAAGACCGGCACCGTCAACTGGGACCCGGTCGACCAGACCGTGCTGGCCAATGAACAAGTCGTCGACGGCCGCGGCTGGCGTTCGGGCGCGCTGATTGAAAAGCGTGAAATCCCGATGTACTACGCGCGCATCACGTCGTATGCCGAAGAACTGGTCGAGAAAACCGAAAGTGGCTTGCCCGGCTGGCCCGAGCGCGTGCGCACCATGCAAGCCAACTGGATCGGCAAGTCGACCGGCGTGCGCTTTGCCTTCCCGCACACCATTGCCGACCGCAGCGGCAAGCTGATCAACGAGGGCAAGCTGTGGGTGTTTACCACCCGCGCCGATACCATCAAGGGCGTGACCTTCTGTGCCATTGCGCCGGAGCATCCGCTGGCCACCTTTGCCGCCGAAGACAATGCCGAGCTGGCCGAGTTCATCGCCGAGTGCAAACTGGGCAGCGTCATCGAAGCCGACATGGCGACGATGGAAAAGAAGGGCATGCCGACCGGCTTGCTGGTGACCCATCCATTGACCGGCCGCCAAATCGAGGTCTGGGTCGGCAACTATGTGCTGATGAGCTATGGCGACGGCGCCGTCATGGGCGTGCCGGCGCATGACGAGCGCGACTTCGCGTTTGCGCAAAAATATGTGCTGCCGATCGAACAGGTGGTGCAGGTCGGCGACAAGCTGTTTTCCAACGAGTTCTGGCATGACTGGTATGGCGACAAGGAAAACGGCATCACCATCAACTCGGGGCGTTTCGACGGCCTTGGTTTCCAGGCCGCCGTCGATGCCGTCGCTGCCGCACTGGAAGAAAAAGGCCTGGGTGAAAAGAAGATCACCTATCGCCTGCGCGACTGGGGCATTTCGCGCCAGCGCTACTGGGGCACGCCAATTCCGATCATCCACTGCGCAGGCTGCGGCGATGTGCCGGTGCCGGAGCAGGACTTGCCGGTGCTGCTGCCGGAAGATTGCGTGCCGGATGGCAGCGGCAATCCACTCAACAAGCATGAACAATTCCTGCATGTCGACTGCCCGAAATGCGGCAAGCCGGCACGGCGCGAAACCGACACCATGGATACCTTTGTCGATTCATCCTGGTACTACATGCGCTATTGCTCGCCGGGCAGCAACGATGCCATGGTCGATGCGCGCAATGATTACTGGATGCCGATGGACCAGTACATCGGCGGCATCGAACACGCGGTGCTGCATTTGCTGTATGCGCGCTTCTGGACCAAGGTCATGCGCGACCTGGGCCTGGTGTCGTTCGACGAGCCTTTCACCAACCTGCTCACGCAAGGCATGGTGCTCAACGAGACTTATTACCGCGAAGATGAAACCGGCAAGAAGACATGGATCAATCCCGACCAGGTCGAACTGTCGATGGATGACAAGGGCCGCGCGCTGTATGCGGTGCTCAAAAGCGACGGCCAGCAGGTGAAAATCGGCGGCACGGAAAAGATGTCGAAGTCGAAGAACAACGGCATCGACCCGGCTACGCAAATTGCACTGTATGGCGCCGATACTGCGCGGCTGTTCGTGATGTTTGCCTCGCCGCCGGAACAGACGCTGGAATGGTCGGGCACCGGTGTCGAAGGCGCCAACCGTTTCATCAAGCGGGTCTGGAGCGTGGCGTATGCGCAGGCCGGGCGCATCGCCGGCGCTGGCCGGGTCAACCAGTCGGCTCTCGATACAGCCCAGCAAACCGTGCGGCGCGATATCCACAAGATCCTGCAGCAGGCTGACCATGACTTCAAGCGCACCCAGTACAACACGGTAGTGTCGGCCAACATGAAGATGCTCAACACGCTTGAAGGCGCCAGGCTCGACGATTCGGCAGCTTCGGCCACCGTCATCCGTGAAGGCTTGTCGATTTTCCTGCGCACGCTGTATCCGGTTGCGCCCCATGTCACGCACACGCTGTGGAATGAACTTGGATTCAATGCCGAACATGGTGAAATCCTGGACGCGCCTTGGCCGCAGGTCGATCCCGCTGCGCTGGAACAGGCCGAGATCGCGCTGATGGTGCAGGTCAATGGCAAGCTGCGTGGCAGCATCACGGTGTCCAAGGATGCCGACCGTGCCACCATCGAAGCCGCTGCGCTGGCCGAGGAAAGCGTGCAGAAGTACCTGAGCGGCACGCCGAAAAAGATCATTGTCGTGCCAGGCAAACTGGTCAACATCGTCGCCTAGAAGCCAGCAAAGCGGCAAGCGCAGCGATCGAGGACAGTCTGGTGGCGCTGGCCGGCCCGGGTTGGTTCCCGGGCGCGGGCGGCAACACCAGGTTCGAGCGATCGCTCGTGCTGTGCAGCGATGGCGCTTCGGCGGCAAGCTGATGGTCAATGGTACGCAGAACTGCAGTCCCTCGCAGCGCCCCGGTGCCTGCCCTGTAACTGAATCATGAATGGAATACCGATGGTCAAGAATCGCCGCCTTATCCTGATGTGTGCAGCAGCCGCAACCCTGGCCGTGTCGGCCTGCGGTTTCCATGTACGCGGTGCAAATGGCAGCGCCATGCTGCCGTTCAAGACCATGTTCATCAATGTCGCCGGTTCTGCTTCACTGGGCATCGAATTGCGCCGCAATATCGAAGGCGCCGGCGGCACCGATGTCATCGACGATGAAAAAGCAGCCGAGGTCAAGCTCGATATCCTGTCCAACAGCCGCGACAAGCAGGTGCTGACCCTGAACAGCCAGGGCCGCGTGCGGGAATACACGCTGTTTTCGCGTCTGACATTCCAGGTCCGCGACAATGCCGGCAACATCCTGCTGGCGCCAACGCCGATCACGCTGCGCCGGACCATGAGCTACGACGAAAGCCTGGTGCTGGCCAAGGAATCGGAAGAAGCCACGCTGTACCGCGAGATGCAGTCGGACATGGTGCAGCAGATTCTGCGCCGCCTGGCGGTCATCAAATCGGCGCCAGCCAGGTAGGAACGCGACGGCCATGCAACTGCGCTTCGACTCGCTCGACACTCACCTGACCAAGCCTTTGGGACAGCTGTATGTCATCAGCAGCGACGAACATCTGCTGGCGCTGGAAGCGGCCGACAAGATCCGCAAGACAGCGCGTGCCCAAGGCTACACCGAACGCGATGTGCTGACCGTGGACCGCAGTTTCAAATGGGGCGAGCTGCTGGCAGCGAACCAGTCGCAATCGCTGTTTGGCGACAAGAAGCTGATCGAGCTGCGCATGCCCACCGGCAAGCCGGGCAAGGAAGGCGGCCAGGCACTGCAAACCTATGCCGCCAGCCTGTCGCCTGACAATGTCACTCTGATCACGCTGCCAAAGCTGGACTGGGCCACAGCCAAGACTGCCTGGGTCGCCACGCTGCAGCAGGCTGGCGTATATCTCGACATTCCTGCCATCGAACGCGCCCAGTTGCCCAACTGGATCGGTGTGCGGCTGGCAGCGCAGCGCCAGAGTGCCGAGCGCACTGCGCTGGAATTCATGACCGAGCGGGTGGAAGGCAACCTGCTGGCCGCGCACCAGGAAATCCAGAAGCTGGGCTTGCTGTATCCGGAAGGACGGCTGAGCCATGAACAGATCCACGAAGCGGTGATGAACGTTGCCCGCTATGATGTCTTCAAGCTCAACGAAGCCATGCTGGCCGGTGACACTGCCCGCCTGGTGCGCATGATGGAAGGCTTGCAGGGCGAAGGCGAAGCGCTGCCGCTGGTGCTGTGGGCGGTGGCCGAAGAAGTGCGCATGCTGCTCAAGCTGCAGGCCGGGGTGGCGGGCGGGCGGCCGCTGCCGGTGCTGCTCAAGGAATACCGCGTCTGGGGACCGCGCGAGCGGCTCATGGGCCCTGCCCTGCAGCGCTTGTCGCTGGCCACCTTGCGCAGCGCCTTGCAGGAAGCCGCGCAAATCGACAAGATGGTCAAGGGCTTGCGCGCCCGGGCTTTTACGGGCGATGCCTGGGATGCCTTGCTGCAGTTGGGTTTGAAAGTGGCGCGCGGGCGCTGAAGAAGCCATCGTGGCAGTCGTGGCAGTCGTGGCCATCTCCGACGGCAGGCAGGGAATCAAACGGAAACAACGGAAGAACATCATGAATGCACCAGACAAGCAAGTCGGCAGCCAGGCTGGCGATATCGCCGCAGACAGGAACCAGGCCGATGGCGCAATTGCCGCCAGTGTTGACCAGCCTGGCGGCGGGACGGCCGCACAACGTGACCACGCCGGCGGCAATACCGCAATCCTCGCCGGCCAGGCCGATGGCGATATCGCCGGCTACATGGAGCAGGTCGGCAAGCGCGCGCGCCGTGCCTCGCGCGCCATGGCGCGCGCCTCCACCGCGGCACGCAACCAGGCGCTGCTGCTGATTGCCGCCGCAATTCGCCGCGACGCCGCCGTCCTGCGCGCGGCCAACCAGCAGGACCTGGACAGCGCCCGCGCAGCCGGGCTGGCGCCGGCCATGCTCGACCGCCTGGCGCTGTCGGACAAGACCATCGTCACCATGGCCGATGGCCTGGAACAGGTGGCCAACCTGGCCGACCCGATCGGCGAAATCTCCAACATGAAGACCCGTCCCAGCGGCATCCAGGTTGGACAGATGCGCGTGCCGCTGGGCGTGATCGGCATCATCTACGAAGCGCGGCCGAATGTCACCATCGATGCGGCCGGGCTATGTATCAAAAGTGGCAATGCCACCATCCTGCGCGGTGGTTCCGAAGCGTTTCATTGCAACCAGGCGCTTGCCAGCCTGGTCAAGGAAGGCCTGGCTGGTGCCGGCCTGCCTGCCGATGCCGTGCAGATCCTCGCCACCACCGACCGTGCGGCAGTCGGCGCCCTGATCACCATGCCGGAATATGTCGACGTCATCGTGCCGCGCGGCGTCAAGGGCTTGATCGAACGGCTGATGAAAGAGTCGCGGGTGCCGATGATCAAGCATCTCGACGGCATCTGCCATGTCTACATCGACGACAAGGCCGATCTCGACAAGGCGCTGCGCATTGCGTTCAATGCCAAATGCCATCGCTATGGCACCTGTAACACCATGGAGACGCTGCTGGTGGCGCGCGCCATTGCGCCGCAGGTCCTGCCGGCGCTGGCCAGGCTGTACCTGGGCGAACAGGTCGAGCTGCGCACCGATGTGGAAGCAGGCGAGATCCTGTCCGACTATCCATTGCGCAAGGCCGCCACCGAAGAAGACTGGTCGACCGAATACCTGGCGCCGGTGCTGGCCGTGAAACTGGTCGAGGGCATCGACGAAGCGATCGAGCACATCAACGACTATTCATCGAAACATACCGATGCCATCGTCACCGAAGACTATTCGCGCACCCTGCGCTTTTTGCGCGAAGTCGATTCCGCCTCGGTGATGGTGAATGCCTCGACGCGCTTTGCCGATGGCTATGAATACGGGCTTGGTGCAGAGATCGGCATCTCGAACGACAAGCTGCATGCGCGTGGTCCGGTGGGCCTGGAAGGCCTGACGTCGCTGAAGTACATCGTCTTCGGCCACGGCGAGGTGCGCTCATGAGCATGCTGTGGGTCAAAGCGCTGCACATCGTTTTCATCGCCAGCTGGTTTGCCGGGCTGTTTTATCTGCCACGCATCTTCGTCAACCTGGCCATGGAGACCGAGCAGGTGGCCACGGCACGGCTGCTGCTGATGGCGCGCAAGCTGTACCGTTTCATGTCGATCCTGGCACTCCCGGCGCTGGCGCTGGGCCTGGTGCTGTGGCTGTATTACGGCATCGGCCGCGGACCGGGCAACGGCTGGCTGCATGCCAAGCTGCTGGTGGTGGTGCTGATGATCGGCTACCACCATGCCTGCGGCGCGCTGCTGAAAAAATTCGAAACCGGGCGCAGCACGCGCAGCCACCGCTGGTTTCGCTGGTTTAATGAAGTGCCGGTGCTGGGCTTGCTGGCCATCGTGATCCTGGTGGTGGTCAAACCTTTTTAAGCGCTTGCCCGCACGACCGACTGCATCAAGGCCGCCCGGGGCCGGCCCGGGATTGTTGTTTACCACGGATAAAGGGTTCCCCCAATGTCATATTCCTATTTCTGCCCATGCCCGCGCGGCCTGGAAGCGGCGCTGGCCGAAGAGCTCGATGAAATTGCCCGGCTTGGCACCAAGATCAAGGTGCACAACCAGGTGCCCGGCGGCGTGCACTGTTCGGGCGACCTCGAAGATGCCTGGCGCATCAACCTGCATTCGCGCATCGCCTCGCGCGTGCTGCTGCGCATGGCGCATTCGAGCTACGCCAATGAAAACGATATCTATGACCTGGCGCTGGCACAGTCATGGGAAGACTGGTTCGAAGTCGACCATACCATCCGCATCGATGTCACGGCAATCAAGTCGCCCTTGCGCAGCCTGGAATTCACCACGCTGAAGATCAAGGATGCAATTTGCGACCGCTTCCGCGACATTTATGACCGCCGTCCTTCGGTCGATACCAAAACGCCCGACATGCGCATTGTCGGTTTTCTCGATGCGCGCCATTTCACGCTGTATCTGGACACCTCCGGCGAGGCCTTGTTCAAGCGCGGCTGGCGTATGGAAACCGGCGACGCGCCGCTGCGCGAAAACCTCGCCGCCGGCCTGTTGCGCGTGGCAGGCTGGAAGCCGGGCATGGTGCTGTTCGACCCCATGTGCGGCTCGGGCACCATCCTGGCCGAAGCAGCGCAAATGCTGGCCGGCATTCCACCCGGTGGACACCGCGATTTCGCTTTCGAGAAATTTGCCGGCTTCAAGCGCGAAGCCTGGCAAGCCATCAAGGATGGGGTCAAGCCGCGCGAACTGCCGGCCGAGCCGACCATTTTCGGCAGCGATATTTCCGGCGATGCGATTGTCATGACCCGCAACAATCTGAACAAGGCCGGCATCTGTTTCGAGGTGCCGCTCAAGCAGATCGAAGCGCAGGAAATCAAGGCGCCTGCGGCCGAAGGCTTGATCGTCACCAACCCGCCGTATGGCGAACGCATTGGCGTGCGTGGCGATGCCACGCTGGAGACCGATGAATTGGCCAGCGGCTTCTTCAGCGCTTTCGGCACGACCTTGAAGCAGCGTTTCGCCGGCTGGAAGGTGTTCCTGTTTACCGCTGACCTGGGCTTGCCGAAACTGCTGCGCCTGAAGGAAGCGCGCAAGATGCCGTTCTTCAACGGCGCCATCGAATGCCGGCTGTTCCGCTTCGACATGGTGGCGGGCTACAACCGCCGCGAAGAAGCCAAGCCGGCGGCAGCAAAAATATCTGACGGCGCCTGACCGGCGGGCATTGCAAACTCTCGCGCAGCACCGGCTGCGTGGCTGCAAAGTTCGAAGGGCAGGCGTGTGCTGCAATTTGCCCATCCTGCTTGCTTGAAGGGTTTGCATGACGCGTGCTTCCGGCCTTGCGGGCCGGCCGACAAAAAATCGATGATTGCGTTATGCTCATCGTTCGCTTGTGCCCAGCGGCGCAACGCAGCAATGCCAACCCTGGCCGCCGGTCCATACCGGCGCATCACCGAGTTCGCAATCAAGACGAACCGCCATTGACCCCCTATTCAAAGTGGAGAACACCATGCTGCAAGCTGTAAAAGGAATGCCGAAACTGAAGGATGCTTCATTGCTGCGTGACCAGGCTTATATCAATGGCGCCTGGGTCGGTGCCGCCGCCACCTTCGATATTTCCAATCCTGCCGATGGTGCCACCATTGCCACGGTGCCCAACATGGGCACGGCCGAAACGCAGAGCGCCATCGATGCCGCCCATGCAGCCTTTCCTGCCTGGGCTGCGCGTACCGGCAAGGACCGCGCCGCGCTGATGCGCAAATGGTTCGACCTGATCATCGCCAATGCCGACGACCTGGCTGCCATCATGACGGCGGAACAGGGCAAGCCGCTGGCCGAGGCCAAGGGCGAAGTGGTGTATGGCGCCAGCTTCATCGAATGGTTTGCCGAAGAAGCCAAGCGCGTCAATGGCGACGTGCTGGCCTCGCCTTCGACCGACAAACGCATGCTGACCCTGAAGCAGCCGATCGGCGTGTGTGCATCGATCACCCCATGGAACTTCCCGATTGCGATGATCACGCGCAAATGCGCGCCTGCCCTGGCAGCCGGCTGCACCATCGTCATCAAGCCGGCCGAGCAAACGCCGCTGTCGGCGCTGGCGCTGGCCGCCCTGGCGCAGCAGGCCGGCATTCCGGCTGGCGTGATCAATGTGCTGACGGCCGATTCGCAGCGCTCCATCGAAGTGGGCAACCTGCTGTGCTCAAGCCCGCTGGTGCGCCACCTGTCATTCACCGGTTCGACACCGGTGGGCCGCATCTTGAT
>JBPBPY010000287.1:0-9759 GCA_050954505.1 Janthinobacterium lividum | reverse complement strand
TCATGGGGATTGAAGACGATGATGTCGTCAGCCGTCAGGTAGCCAAACTTCTGCGCTTCGATGGCTGATTTCGAGACATTGGCCATGGCGGCATTGGTGTAATAGTGCTTGAGGAATTGCAGGATATCGTTGCCCTTGGCCTCGGCTGCCGCACGCACGGCGGCCTGCTTCAATCCACCGCCGGCTGGAATCAGGCCGACGCCGACTTCCACCAGGCCGACATAGGACTCGAACGCTGCGACCCGGCGCGCCGCATGCAGCATCAGCTCGCACCCGCCACCAAGCGCCAGGCCCGCCACTGCAGCAACCACCGGCACGCCGGCGTATTTCAACGCCTGGTGGGCATTCTGCAATTTGGCCACTTCCGGTTCGATCGCTTTCACGCCGCCCGACATGAACAGCGGCAGCATGGCCTGCAGGTCGGCGCCAGCGGAAAAGGCACCGCCTTCGGCGGCATCGGCATTCCAGATCACCAGGCCCTTGTAGTGTTGCTCGGCTTCGGCAATGGCGCGGCTCAGGCCGGCAATCACGCCGGCGCCGATGACATGCATCTTGGTTTTCAGCGACAGGATCAGGACATCGTCGTCCTGGTGCCAGATGCGCACCGATTCATCTTCGAACACGGTGGTGCCGGCAGTCTTGCCGTCGACACCCTGCTCACCCAGGATCTGGGCGCGGAAACCCTGGCGCGCGTAAACCGGCAACGCAGTGCGCGCCGCATAGCCACTGCGGGCCGGCGCCCATGAGCCTTCTGCCGTGTGCACGCCGGTGCGGCCGTCGAACACCCAGGCCGGCAAAGGCGCGCTCGACAGCGCCCGGCCTGCGTCGATATCTTCCTTGACCCAGTTGGCAACCTGCTGCCAGCCGGCCGCCTGCCAGGTTTCAAATGGACCATGGGTCCAGCCAAAGCCCCAGCGCAGCGCAAAGTCGATGTCGCGGGCATTGTCGGCGACCGATTCCAGGTGCACGGCAATGTAATGGAAGGCGTCGCGGAAAATCGCCCACAGGAATTTGGCCTGCGGGTTGCTCGAATCATGCAGCGCCTTCATGCGCTTGACCGGATCCTTTTCCTTCAGGATGCGCGCCACGATGTCATCGGCCTTGCCGCCACCGGCGACATACTCGCCTTTGGCCGCGTCGTAACGCAGGATGTCCTTGCCGACCTTTTTATAGAAACCGGCGCCGCTCTTCTGCCCCAGCGTGCCGCTGGCCACCAGCCTGGCCAGCGTATCGGGCGTCTTGTAGACGGCAAAGAATGGATCGTCCGGCAAGGTGTCCTGCATGGTCTTGATCACATGGGCCATGGTGTCCAGACCCACCACGTCGGCCGTGCGGAAGGTGCCTGACTTGGCGCGTCCCAGCTTGGCGCCGGTCAGCTCATCGACGACGTCGACCGTGATGCCGTATTTATCGGCTTCGTGGATGGTGGTCAGCATGCCGAAGATGCCAACCCGGTTGGCAATGAAATTCGGCGTATCGATGGCACGCACCACGCCCTTGCCCAGGGTCGAGGTCAGGAAGCTTTCAAGCCGGTCGAGGATTTCCGGCCTGGTGGCGCTGGTGGGGATCAGCTCCACCAGGTGCATGTAACGCGGCGGGTTGAAAAAGTGCACGCCGCAAAAGCGCGACTTGAGATCGTCGTCAAAGCCTTGCGACAGCGCCGTGATCGACAGGCCCGAGGTATTCGAGGCAAAGATGGTCTGGGCACCGATGTGCGGCGCGACCTTTTTGTAAAGGTCGTGTTTCCAGTCCATGCGTTCGGCAATCGCTTCGATGATCAGGTCGCAGTCCTTGAGTTCATCGAGATTGTCTTCGTAGTTGGCCACTTCGATCAGCGTGGCCAGGTCCTTGTCGCCCAGCGGCGCGGGACCGAGTTTTTTCAGGTTCTCGATGGCGCGCAAAACGATGCCGTTCTTCGGCCCTTCCCTGGCCGGCAGGTCGAACAGCACCACCGGCACGCGCGCATTGACGCAGTGGGCGGCAATCTGTGCGCCCATCACGCCGGCGCCCAGCACGGCGACTTTCTTGACAATGAAATTGGACATTCTGTGATCCTTGTTTTTTCAGGTTAGAACAGGTCGGTCTCGAGTTCCATCAGGTTTTGTGCACCGGAGCGCGCCTGGCGTATGAGCATGGCCGTTTCCGGCAAGAGGCGGGCAAAATAAAAGCGCGCCGTCGACAGCTTGGCCTTGTAGAACGGGTCGCCGCCATCCTGCTTGTCCAGCGCAATCTTCGCCATGCGGGCAAACAGGTAGGCAAACACCAGATGTCCGGCCACGCGCAGATAGGGTACCGCAGCAGCGCCGACCTCGTCCGGATTCTGGAATGCCTTCATGCCGATTTCCATCGTCAGCTTGGTCAGCTTGCCGCCGATGTCTGCCAGCGGCGTGATGAATTCCGACATCGCTTCATCGGTGCCGTGCTCTTCGATGAAAGCCTGCACCTGTTCGCCGAACTTGCGCAGCTTGGCGCCATTGTCCATCAACACCTTGCGGCCCAGCAGGTCGAGCGACTGGATGGTATTGGTGCCTTCATAGATCATGTTGATGCGCGCATCGCGCACATACTGTTCCATGCCCCATTCGGCAATGTAGCCATGGCCGCCGAACACCTGCATGGCTTCCGAGGTGGCGATCCAGCCATTGTCGGTCAAAAACGATTTGATGATCGGTGTCAGCAGCACCACCTGGTCGGCCGCTTCCTTGCGCACCTCTTCATCGGGATGGTTCAGCTCGCGGTCGATCTGCAGCGCGACGTAGGAACTGAAGGCGCGCCCGCCTTCGGCAAAGGCACGCGCCGTCAGCAGCATGCGGCGCACATCGGGATGCACGATGATCGGGTCGGCCGGCTTTTCCGGCGCCTTGGCTCCGGAGAGGCTGCGCATCTGCAGCCGGTCCTTGGCATATACCACCGCATTTTGGTAAGCCACTTCGGTCAGGCCCAGCGACTGCATGCCAACACCGAGGCGCGCGGCATTCATCATCACGAACATGGCATTGAGGCCCTTGTTCGGCGCGCCAATCAGCCAGCCGGTGGCATTGTCCATGTTCATCTGGCAGGTGGAGTTGCCGTGGATGCCCATCTTCTCTTCGATGGCGCCGCAAAAGATCGGGTTGCGCGCACCCAGCGTGCCATCGGCGGCGGGAATGAACTTCGGCACCAGGAACAGCGAAATTCCCTTGGTGCCTGCCGGTGCGTCGGGCAGGCGCGCCAGCACCAGGTGCAGGATGTTGGCAGCCATGTCGTGTTCACCGGCCGAGATGAAAATCTTCCCGCCGGTGATCTGGTAGGAGCCATCGGCCTGCGGCTCGGCTTTCGAGCGCAGCATGCCCAGGTCGGTGCCGCAATGGGCTTCGGTCAGGCACATGGTGCCGGTCCATTCGCCCGAGATCAGGCGCGGCAGGTACAGTGCCTTGAGTTCCGGCGTGCCATGCTCCTTCAGGCATTCATAGGCGCCATGCGACAGGCCTGGATACATGGTCCAGGCCTGGTTGGCCGAATTCATCATTTCATAGAATGAATTGTTGACCACCAGCGGCAGACCCTGGCCGCCGAATTCCGGATCGCACGACAGCGCCGGCCAGCCGGCTTCGACGAATTGTTCATAGGCTTTCTTGAAGCCCTTGGGCGGCGTGACTTCGTGGCTGACTGGGTCGAGCTTGCAGCCTTCGCGGTCACCCGAATGGTTCAGGGGGAACAGCACGTTGGCGGTAAATTTGCCGCCTTCTTCCAGCACCTGGTTGATGATGTCGGCATCGATCTCGGCATGCCGGGGCAAGTCCTTCAATACGGTTTCAACATCCAGCAATTCATGCAGAACGAATTGCATGTCGCGCAGCGGGGCTATGTACTGTCCCATGGTGTTCTCCTTCTCTCGGATGATCAGGCTGTCTGGTCGGCAGCGGTTGTTCTGTTGATGGGATGAGCAGGTTGCAGCGCTGCTGCCACTGCGGTTGAAGCGTTTTGTGTAGCGCTGCAATAACTGTCGATGAGCCGGTCGAAACCCAGCTGCGCACGGCGAATGCTGTCGGGCTGCTGCATGAAACGCGCCTCGTGGTGCAGCGCCAGGATCAAGCCGTGCATTTCAAATACCAGTTGCGCGGCATCGGTGTCGACGCGCAGATGGCCCAGCTCGACCGCTTGTCCAACACTGCGCAGCAACGCTTGCTGCCAGGCCCTTACCATGCCAAGCAAGGCGTCGCGGATTGCACCGGGACGGTCATCGTACTCCACTGCGCCGCTGATATAGATGCAACCGGAAACCAGCTCCAGTGCAACGCGGCTGACCCAGCCGGCAAACAGGGCGCGCAAACGCGGCAACCCGCGCGGCAGACCAATGGCTGGTTGAAAAATCTCTTGCTCGAAACGGTGGTGATACAGCTTCAGGACGGCGATCTGCAATTCCTCGCGCGAACCAAAATGGGCAAACACGCCCGACTTGCTCATTTGCATGCGTTCAGCCAGCGACCCGATGGTCAAGCCTTCCAAACCATTGCGGCTGGCCAGATCCAGCGCCATGTCGAGAATCGCCACGCGCGTCAGCTCGCCCTTGCGCAGGGATTTAGCTGCCGGTTTGCTCATTGCAGGACTTGACCATTTGACTGAACCTCATTTAAGAACGCCCGTTCTATTATGCATCAAAAAAGATTCCGTGCGTCAAAAAACTGAAGTCCGGTTGCAATCGGGTCATTCCCAAGTACCGTCGATGAGCCGGCGGTCGCGTTTCGTCGGTCTGCCTTTCAGGGCAGCGCCCGGTTCGCGAAAATATTTGCGCGCTTCGGCTTCATCCTGACGCTGCTGCAGGCTGGCATCGGTCTCCTGGTACAGCCTTTGGGCATCCGTTGCCGGCCCGCGATGCTCCGACAATTCCAGTACTTTCACTTCCCACACCGTGGCACCGTTATCGATGCGCAGTTGGTCGCCAGGCTTGATGCCATGCGCCGGCTTGCAGCGCTCACCGCGCAGGCGCACCCGCCCTTCATCAATGGCGCCGGTGGCCAGCGTGCGGGTCTTGAAGAAGCGGGCAGCCCAAAGCCATTTGTCGAGTCGCATACTGTCGATGCGCTGGATTTGCTGCTTGACCATCGGATTATCCTTTCCATGAACGAATCGAACAGGCTGGCCGGTATGGCCGGCCTGACAATTTGCTGACTGTTTTGGCACCGCCATCGGTGAAACCGTTCCATAATCGCATTTGTTGAGCTAACCTGCCGGCACAGGCGCGGGCATCGGCCAGATGTCTGGCCAATGAACGACCTGGCGCCATTTCGTACCGGCACCTGGCTGTCCAGTCGCTGCGAATGTTGCCGCCCCATTCAAATAAGAGAGCCCTTCTTTTGACAATTTCCCACGTCATGCCGACCACCCAACAACTCAAGGACTGGCTTGCGGCAGTCGGTCGCCAGGACGCCCATGCGTTTCGATCTTTATATGATGCAACCTCGGCGAAACTGTTCGGCTTCGCCTTGCGTATAGTAAACAAGAAAGAATTGGCGGAAGAAGTGTTACAGGAAAGCTTCGTCAACGTCTGGAACAGTGCCACCAGTTACCAGCCGGGACTGGCGGCACCGATGACCTGGATGAGCACCATCGTGCGCAACAAGGCATTCGACCTGCTGCGGCGCACGAATATGACGGTGGAAATCGATGGCGAGAATTTCGATCAGAGCGTCCTGGAGGCACTGGAAAGCGATACGCCGACACCGATCGAAGCCTTGCAGATCAGTTCCGATGCGCGCGCGCTGGCATTCTGTTTTTCCAGGCTCGAAGGCTTGCACCGTCAGGCCATTGCGCTGGCGTTTTACCATGACCTGTCCCACAGCGAAGTGGCAGAACAAATGAAGTTGCCAATTGGCACGGTCAAGACCTGGGTGCGGCGCGGACTGGAGCGCTTGCGCCAGTGTCTGACCAAACTGGAGCAGGCATGAATATCGAGCAGCATGAAACGCTGGTGGACCGGCTGGCGGCCGAATATACCTTGGGCACGCTCAAGGGTGGCGCACGGCGGCGCTTTGAAAAAGCCATCCTTGGCAATGCCGCCGTGCGCCGCGCCGTGGCGCAATGGCATGACCGCCTGCAGCCGCTGGCCGAATTTGCCGCGCCGGTTGCGCCCTCGCCTGCCGTCTGGACGGCAATCCAGCGGGAGATCGGTTTGCAGGCCAGCCCGGCCGCACCGGCAGACAGCACCGCGCAGCATTCCCGCAGCAAAGCGGCACCACACCTGCCCCGTACACCGGAACAGATTGCCGCCGACCGCCGCGCTTTCTGGCAAGGCTTGCGCAATGACCTGAGTTTCTGGCGCGGTCTGGGCATGGTGTCCACCGCCGCGGCGCTGGTCCTGGTTTCCGTGCTGCTCACCCGTCAGCTCGAACCCATCGCGCCGCTGGTCTCCTACGTTGCCATGCTGGCCGATGACCGCGCCCAGCCAACCGTGATGGTGGTCGGCGATGCGCACAGCGCCCGCCTGACCATCAAGCTGATTCGCCCTCAAACCGTGGCATCGGACAAGAGCCTGGAATTGTGGGCGGTGCCGAAACAGGGCAACCTGCGTTCGCTGGGACTGCTGGCTGCCGATGGCAGCATGACCCTGGCGCTGCCGGCCGATGTCACCCCGGCCACGGTTGGACTGCTGGCAGTGACGGTGGAACCCAAGGGCGGCTCACCGGATCCGAAGGGACCGACCGGGCCGATCGTGTTCAAGGGAGCGTGGCTGCAGATTTAGGTTCAGGAAAACAGCTCCTGCGTCGGGATGAAAACGACCAGGTTGTGAACAAAACTGGAGGAACCGGCGGGACGCATCCTTACCAAAGTACGCCATCCACCGAAGCAATCGGGGTGGGCGCTTTTTTGCCGATACCTTGCAACAGATCAATGCGGATGGTCTGGCAGATCGACTCCATCGGCACATTATGGACATTGTCGTTGAAGGGATCCTGTAGGTCACGGCCCATTTTCTCCATGGTCATGAGCATGAATCCGACCAGGGTGGACGCAATCGGTGTGTACAGCAGCAGGCTGTCGACCAGGCCCAGGGGCAGCAGTACGCAAAAGGTGTTGACGAAGATGCGTGGATACTGGGCATATTGCTTGGGCAAAGGCGTGTTGCATATGCGCTCCAGGCCACCCTGCGCATTCGACAAGTCTTTCAAGGTCTGTTCGATCAGCACACGTTCATATGCGCCAAGGCTGCCTGCCCTGCAGGCTTGCGCCAGGTCCTGGGCATTGCGCATCAGGATCGCGTTGGGTATGTTGGCATGGTCGGTCAAACGCATGCGTTCGGCATCGGCGAGTTCTTCCAGCAGGTTGGCGGGCCGCTGTTTGAGCAGGTGAAAGCGCAAGGCATTTGCGTAATTGATTTGCCGGATGACCAGATCATGGCGCAAGGCGTGCGTGGCCTGATCATTCTCGCCAGCGCCGATCATCGAATTGGCCTGGCGTGCGAAGGAGCGCGATGAATTCACAATGGCGCCCCAGAGCGTGCGCGCCTCCCACCAGCGCGCATAGGCAGCGTTGTTGCGCAGGCTCAGGAACAGCACCAGTGCAGAACCGGCCAGCGTGACTGGCAGCGAAGGAAATTCCAGGCCTTCGTTTTCATTCAGCGTCACATAGCCGAACGTCACCACCAGGTCCCACAGCAGCAGCATGCCGAGGGACCAGCCGATGTAGGCAATCAGCGAGCGGAAGCTCGAATTCTGTTGAACGACCATGCCTCAATTTCTCAGGTCGGTGGTCCAGACCCCTTCCCCATCGAGCACGGAAACGCGGCCGCTGCCGATGTTGAATACCCAGCCGTGAATGGCCAGCGAGCCGTCGGCTATGCGGGCGGCAACCGATGGATGGGTGCGTAGATGGGTCAGCTGGCTGATCACATTCTGGTACGCCAGGTCGTCCGGATTGGCAATGATCTCGGTGCCCTGCATGGCTTGCACGACCGAGCGTGCCGATTCCGCATTGCGCAGCCAGGCGCGCACGGTCGGCATGGACTTTTCCAGCAATGCCGGACCGGCACTCAAGGCTTTCATCGCGCCGCAGTTGGTGTGGCCACAGATGACGATATCCTTGACCTTCAAGGCCACCACCGCATATTCGATCACGGCTGACACGCCGCCCAGCATTTCGCCATACGCCGGCACGATGTTGCCGATATTGCGGCAGACGAAGATCTCGCCCATGCCAACGGTGGTGATCAGCTCGGGCGCCACGCGGCTGTCGGCGCAGGTGATGAACAAGGTATGGGGCGACTGTCCTTGTGCCAGTTCTTCGAAGGCTTCCTTTTGCACAGCCACGGTTTCACTCTGAAAGCGGCTGACGCCTTCGAGCAATGCTTCCATGCCATGCGAGGCGTGATCGCAGCTTGTTTCGTCGTGAGCGGGTGGCGTGGTGGATGCGATTGATTCGGTTGATGCGATTGCTGCGGTTGCAGCGTCTGATGCGGTCCGTGTATCGGGATTGTTTTGATTGACTGTCATATTTTCTCGAAATTCATTGATGGAAAATGCTGCCTGCAGCCATCACGGCTGTAGAACAAAGTTGACATTAGTATAAATAAATTTGGGGATCGAAGTCCGAAACGGGCGCTTCGGAATACCTGCAGTTTGATTCCGAAAAACTTGACCGGTGGCGATGTTGCCGGCATTTAGGAGTGGGCGCAGTGCGCAGAAGTCTGGAACGCAGACTCCTGGGGCTCAGGTATATTTACCCAGGGTGATCACCATCATCAGGCTGCGATAGCCATAAAACGCCATGCCGTGCCAGGCGCGCCGGTACCAGGCCATGTTTTCGAAAGTACGCTTGGCCACCACATCGCCATCGGCCACGCCAAGCTCGATCTGGCGGCGCAGCGTGCCGGCAAAGGCCGCATCCTTGACCACCACATTGGCTTCCTGGTTGACGAACAACGAAAAGCCGTCATAGTTGCTCGACCCGACCGTGGCCCATTCATCGTCCACTACAGCCACCTTGGCATGCAGCTGGGTCTTCTGGTATTCGACGATCTGTACGCCGGCTTCCAGCAGTATCGGGTAATACGATTGCGCCACGGCGTCCTGGATCTTGAACTGGCCCACGCCCAGCAGCAGCGTTACCTTCACGCCGCGTTTGGCCGCATGCGCCAGTGCCGAACGCATCTTGCGCCCTGGCGCGAAATACGGGTTGGCCAGCCAGGCGCTGTGCTTGGCGCGGCCCAGTGCCTGCAGGTAGGCGCGCTGGATGGTACGCCGGTTGCGCAGGTTGTCGCGCACCACGATGCCGGCAATCGCCGGCGCAGCACCAGTCTCGATATGGGTGCCGCGTGCATGGCGGAACTTGTCCCAGCGCGTCTTCAAGTCGAGGTTTCCCATGCGCGCCCACTGCTGGGTGATTTCACGGTGGATGGCATTGACCAGCGGGCCGGTGATGCCAACGGCAAAGTCCCAGCGCGGCGCCGGCAAGGGTGCGGCTGAATCATCATCGGAAATCAGGTCGTTATTGATGTTCAAGCCGCCCAGGAAAGCCTGCTGGTGATCGACTACGCAAATCTTGCGATGGGTGCGCGCCACGCCGCGGCGAAACCAGGGATTGAAGCTGCGATGGCGCACGCCATGGCTGGCAAATTCATCATGCAAGAGGCGCGACTGCGTGCGGCCGGTGCCGATCCAGTCGGTCATGACGAACACCCGTACGCCGCGCCGGGCAGCGCGGATCAGTGCTTCCTTGATCCGGCTTGCGGTCGGGTCGGCACCGAAGATATAGGTTTCAAGATAGATTTCGGAAACCGCGCCC
>JBPBPY010000304.1:0-9776 GCA_050954505.1 Janthinobacterium lividum | reverse complement strand
GCTGCGGCAGATCCTCGGCGAAGCGGCGGCCCAGGCGGTGCATGCGGCACTCGGCGTGGCCAGTTTCACCGACCGGCCGGCGCATATCGCGGTGATCCAGATCCACGGCCGGGCCTACGATCTGCTCGCACATGCCTGCGACCGGTTGCTGCTGCTCGAATTCGAGCCAGCTTGCGGTACCAGCTCAACCCAGCAGTTGTATGCGCTGGTGGGAAATTTCCTCAACAAGATCAATGATGAGCATGACGTGGTCACGCTTGGTGAGCTGGCCGTGCGTGAAATCAGCGCGCTGACCGGATTCGGGCGCGTGAATTTTTATTCCTTTGACCGTGACGGCCATGGCAATGTGCTGGCCGAGTGCCTGCGCGAGAACTTCACCGGTTTTCTTGGACAGCGTTTTCCGGCCAGCGACATCCCGGCGCAGGCGCGCGCGCTGTATGTCTCCAATCGCGTGCGGCTGATCCAGAATGCCACTTATCAGCCGGCACGCTTGCTGCCCAACGACAATCCATTGACGGGCCAGGCGAATGACCTGTCGTTCGCCAACTTGCGCAGTGTATCGCCGGTGCATCTGCAATACATGCGCAACATGGGCACCATGGCATCGATGTCGATTTCGCTGGTTATCCGCGACAAGCTCTGGGGCTTGATCTCGTGCCATAACGATGTGCCCGCACCGATCAGCTTTCATCAACGCACCGTCTGCGAGCAGCTGGGCCAGATCCTGGCATTGCGCATCGGCGCGCTCGAAGACGCCAGCGAGTTGCGCTTTCGGCTCGACGTGCGGCGCGTCATGGTCGCCATGCTGGCGGGACTGACCCAGGGAGCGGACTTCATCGACAACCTGCGCAGCGTCTTGCCTGAGCTGCTCGAATTCATGCGCGCCGGCGGCGTTGCCATCGTCGTCGACGACCGGCTGTTCTGCTACGGCGATACCCCTGATGAAAACCAGGTTCGGGCGCTGGCGGACTGGCTCGATAGCCAGAACACCAGTGAGCTGTTCCACACCGACAAGCTCAGTACCTGCCATGCGCCGGCGGCGGACTATACCCGCAATGCCAGCGGCTTGCTGGCGATGCCGATCTCGCGCATACACAAACATTACCTGCTGTGGTTTCGTCCGGAACTGGTTCATGTCATCGACTGGGCTGGCCGTGCCGATGGCAAACAGATCGAAGGCCAGGGCTTGAATCCGCGCGACAGCTTTGCGATCTGGCAGCAGATCATCCATGGCACCAGCCTGGCATGGCGCGAAGGTGAGCTCGACCTGGCGCTCGAGTTTCGTACCGCGCTGCTCGGCATTGCGCTGGAGCGCGCCGAACAGATGGCCGACCTGGCGGAGGAGCTTGGGCGGGTGAACAAGGAACTCGAGGCGTTTTCGTATTCGGTTTCGCATGACTTGCGCGCACCGCTGCGCCATATCGTCGGTTATTCGAACCTGTTGCTGGAGCAGGGCGGCGCGGAAGAACCCCAGCGGCGCGCGCGCTTTCTGGTCAACATCAAGGACTCGGCGCGCCTGGCCGGCAAGCTGGTCGATGACTTGCTGAGCTTTTCGCAAATGGGGCGCGCCGCACTGCGGCCGGCACGCGTGAACATGCGCGCCATGATCGCCGACTGTATCGAGAAACTGCGCCTGGACATTGGCGAACGCCGCATCGAATGGCAGATCGCGCCCATGCCGGAGATCGTGGCGGACTCGAATTTCCTGCACATGGCGCTGTATAACCTGCTCTCGAATGCCGTCAAGTTCACCGCTTCGACAGCGCAGGCCGTCATTCGCATCGATGCCGCACATGATCAGGACAAGGGCGAGACGCAGTTCCACATTGCCGATAATGGCGTGGGCTTCAACATGGATTATGTCCACAAGCTGTTTGGCGTGTTTCAACGCCTGCACCGGATGGAAGATTTCCAGGGCACCGGCATAGGACTGGCCAATGTGCGGCGCATCATCGAGCGCCATGGCGGCCATGTCTGGGCCAACTCCGAGACCGGGCAGGGCGCCACCTTTTCCTTTTCCATTCCAGACAAAATCGAAACATCCTGAGGACTACCCATGCTCAAGCCCATTCTGCTCGTTGAAGACAACCCCCACGACCTGGAATTGACGCTCATTGCGCTCGAGCGCAGCCAGCTGGCCAACGAAGTCATCATCGCGCGCGATGGGGCCGATGCGCTCGACTATCTGCAGAACGAAGGCCAGTACGCCAAGCGCGAAAAGGGCAATCCGGCAGTGGTCCTGCTCGACCTGAAACTGCCCAAGGTCGATGGACTCGAAGTGCTGGCCAAGATCCGCAGCAATCCGGTCATGAAGAGCATGCCTGTGGTGATGCTGACTTCGTCAAAGGAAGAACAGGACCTGGTCAAGAGTTATGAACTCGGTGTCAATGCCTATGTGGTCAAGCCGGTCGATTTCAGCGAATTCCTGCGCGCGATTGCCGACCTGGGGATTTTCTGGGCGGTCCTGAACGAGCCGCCACCGGGTTCGCACCGCTACGTCAAACCGGCGTGACGCGAAACGCCGTGACTGCTCAGGCGCCGGCTGATGCCGCTGCCGCTGCCGCTGGCTGCTCATCGAGCATCTGGCGAATGCGTGCACTGAGCACCTGCATGCTGTAGGGCTTGGGCAGCAGCACGATCCCGGACATCACCTTGCCATCGTGCGAGAGCACGCCTTCGGCATAACCCGAGGTGTACAGGATGCGCGCCTGCGGCAGCTTCTGGTGGACCAGTTCGCTGAGCATCAGGCAGTTGGTTGCGCCCGGCATGATCACATCGGTAAACAACAGGTCGATGCGGGTACCGTTTTCGATCATGGCACTGGCCGCGTCGGCATTTTCGGCGCTGAGGACGTGATACCCATAGGCCGAGAGATAGTCCACCGCACCGTTGCGCACCATTTCTTCATCTTCAACCACCAGGATGGTTTCGCCCGCGCGGCTGGTGACCTCGGCGGGCAGGTTCAGAACCGCAGTCGACACCAGCCGCGCGGGCTGGTCGCCAGCACTTCGACGCAGGTAGATATTCACCCGCGTGCCGATGCCCACTTCACTGTCGATGGTGATCTCACCACCCGACTGCTTGACGAAACCGTACACCATGCTCAGTCCGAGACCGGTGCCATTGCCGGTCGTTTTGGTGGTAAAGAAGGGTTCGACGGCACGGCGTAGCACCGCTGCGTCCATGCCACAACCGCTGTCGGCAATTTCAATGCCAACATACTCGGTTTGACTGTCGCTGAACGTCCGGGTGCCGGCGCCGATGTTGCGGGCGGTGATGGCCAGTGTGCCACCGTCCGGCATGGCGTCGCGCGCATTGATTGCCAGGTTGAGAATGGCATTGGTCAGCTGGCTGGCGTCGACTTCGGTGGGCCAGAGATCGGGCGCAATGTCGGCAATGATCTGCGCCCGCGGCCCCAGCAGGCTGCGCAGCATGTCATTGATTTCCGTGAGGATGGCTGCCAGGTTGACGACAGCATTCTGCAGCGGCTGGCGGCGTGCAAACGCCAGCAATTGCGCTGCCAGGCTGGCGCCGCGGTCGACCCCGCGCAAGGCAGCGTCGATGCGGACTTCGGTGGGCTGCGCAATGCCGCCGAGGCGCTTGACCAGGTGCAGGTTGCTGCCGATGATTTGCAGGACGTTATTGAAATCATGTGCCACACCGCCAGTCAATTGGCCGATTGCCTCCATTTTCTGTGCCTGGTGCAGCGCTGCCTGGCTCAGGCGCAGTTCTTCCTCGCGCTGGCGCAAGGACAGGAAAGCGGCGTCGCGTTCCTGGCGCGCACGGTAGGCGGCGCTGTGATAACGAACGCGCGCTTCGAGCTCGCGCAGATCAGGCCATTTCACCAGATAATCGTTGGCGCCCATGGCAAATGCGCGCGCCTTGATGTCGGCATTGTCTTCGGAAGACAGCAAAATGATTGGAATCTGTTCGGTATCGGCTTCGCGGCGCAGCATGCGGATGACATCGAAGCCATCCACGCCGGGCATGCGCAGGTCGACCAGGATGGTGGTGGCACCGACTTCGCGGCTCAGCTGCACGGCCAATTCGGCGCGCTCGTCGAAGCGGATGCGCAAGTCCGCATGACTGGCCAGGCCATAGCCGATCAGATCTTCCGCAACCGATTCGTCGTCGATGAGCAGAACGGAACAGGTGACGGCGCTGGTAAGGCTCATGGGAAAGCAAGAAAGCCTGCAATGGAAGCCGGTACAAGCCAACACAGGCCGGTGTCAGCCGTTGGCCCGAAAGGGCATGATGATGAAATTCTACAGCAAGTCTGCGGCACAAATTTGTGCCAGATCATGGCCATCCCCGACGCCGGCAGGCAGACAGGGATGCAGGCAAAAAAAGCGGCATCCTGTCGATGCCGCTTGTTTCACCATGCCGTTCGAGGTCCGGCGGCCGTGCCTGGGGCTACCCTGTCAATGCTTCATGACCGGTTTCAGAAATCCATTGGCTGGCGCTGCCTTGCGCGGGGTGCGCTTTTCCAGCACCGCCGGCGCCGTCTCGCGCATGGTGAATGCCACCATGGTGGAGATCACGCCGAGGGCACAGAACATCAAGGCAGGACCGACCCAGCCGACAATGCCGAACAGGGCGGTGGCAATCATCGGCAGCATGCCGGCCACCAGCGAGGCGCCGTTGTAGCCCAGGGAAATGCCCGACGAACGCAGATGGGCGGGGAACTGTTCGGAAAACCAGGCTGGTTCCACGGCAAAGATCGGATCATGGCTCAGTAGCAGCGACAGCGCAATGGCCACGACCACCATCACCGCAGCGCCGGTGTTGATCATCATGAACATCGGGATGCCGAACAGGATAGTAAATACCGAACCGATCAGGAATACCGGCCGGCGTCCCACCTTGTCGCTCAATGCGCCATAGATCAAATGGCTGACCAGCCCGAGGCCTGAACCGATGAAGGTGCCGATCAGGACTTGGCGCGACGTCGATACCTGCGCCAGCACCACATAGGAGAGCATGAAACTGGTGGTCAGATAGTAGCCGCCGGTTTCTGCCAGGCGCATGCCGATGATTTTCAGGATGCTGCGCCAGTCGCTGCGAATGACGTCCAGGGCCGGCTGCTTGACGATGCGGTTTTGTGCCTTGGCTTCCTCGAACTCGGGCGACTCCTCCACCCCCATGCGAATGAACATGCCCACCGCAACCATCACGAACGACACCAGGAACGGCGCACGCCAGACCCAGTCACCCTCGAACAATTCAGCCGACAGCAGGAAGGCGCCATTGGCCAGCAGCAGGCCCAGCGGAATGCCGATCTGCGGCACGGCACCAAAAAAGCCGCGCCGCTTCGGTGGCGAATGTTCGCAAGCCATCAAGACCGCGCCTCCCCATTCGGCGCCAAAGCCGATGCCCTGGACCATGCGCAGCAGGATCAGCAGGACTGGCGCGATCACGCCGGCCTGTGCATAGGTTGGCAGGGCGCCGATCAGCACCGTGGCCATGCCCATGGCAACCAGCGACCATAACAGGACCGCCTTGCGGCCGACCCGGTCACCGTAGTGCCCAGCCAGATAGCCGCCCAGCGGGCGCATCAGGAAACCCACTGCCAGCGTGGCAAACGACGCCATGATGCCGACGATGGGTTCGGTGGTGTGGAAAAACACTTTGCCGAAATAGGTCGCCGCAGCGGTACCGTAAATGAAAAAGTCGTAGCTCTCGACGGCCGAGCCGATCATGGAGGCGATCGATACCTTGGTCGAGGCCTGGCCGGTGGAATCTGCTTTGGTACTCATTCTGATCTCCTGGTTCTGTATCTTGATGGCCGCGCCGGTGCAAGCCGGCGCTGCTTGCCTGCATGCCCGCATGCCTGCGGGCGGCTTATCGGAAGGTTTCGATGACCCGGCTGTCGTCGCACAGCCCCAGGCCCTGTTCGGCGGCCTGGCGATAACGTTGATTGGCAATTTCCAGCAAGGGCAGCTGCGCACCGCTGGACTGGCCGGCGGCAGCCACCATGTCGCTGTCCTTGACGAAGATGTTGATCGTGCTGGTGACGCCAACGTCGTTGTCCAGCAGCATGCGCGGGCCGCGGTCGGACAACATCCAGGAGCCGGCAGCGCCATGCTGGATGTGCTCCAGCACCGCGGCCGGATCGAGGTCAAGCGTACGCGCCAGGTTCAGTGCCTCGGCAGCAGCTGCAATGTGCACCGAGCACAGATGCTGGTTGACGACCTTGATGCTCTGGCCATCGCCCAGGCGGGTGCCGGCAGGGCGTACCTTGCCCATGGCGCCGAGCACGGGCGTGGCGGCATCGACATCCGCCTGGTCGCCGGAGGCAAAGATCAGCAACTCGCCGGTCTTTGCGCGTGCCACGCCGCCGGTGACCGGTGCATCGACCACGCGCGCACCGACGGATCGCAGCAGTTCGCCCTGTTCACGCACGCTGTCCGAGCCGACGGTCGACATGATGACCCATAACTGTCCCTGCGCGCCAGTGCCGACCTGATTGACCAGGCCGGCCAGCTGTTTCGGCGTGGCGACCATCACCACCACTACCTGCGCCTTGGGCGCGGCCGTGAAACTGTTGACGGTTTCAATGCCATGGGCATTGGCTGCGGCAATGACCGCTTCGGCCAGGTCGACGCCGGTGACGTAATGTCCCGCGCCCTTGATACGCAGCGCCATCGGAAAACCGATGGCGCCGACACCGATGAAAGTGACTTGCATGATGTTCTCCTGTTCTCGCTTTTGTTACAGCCAGCTCTTGATCTTTGCCACCATCGTCGACGTCGAGATTCCATAGCGGTCATGCAAGGTCGGCAGCGCGCCGGCGTCGAGGAATTCATCCGGCAGCGCAATCTGCCGAAAGCTCGGGAACACGCCGGCATTCATCAGTGCGCAGGCAATTGCTTCGCCGAGGCCGCCAACGGTGCTGTGATTTTCCGCCACCACCACCAGGCGGCCGGGACGGCTGCACTGTTCGACGATGGTCTTCACATCCAGCGGTTTGATGGTCGGCACATGCAGCACGCCAACCGAGGCGCTGCCATCGGCCATTTCATTCATGACTTCCAATGCGCGCATGGTCATGATGCCGGACGAGATGATCAGCACATCCCGGCCGTCGCGCAGCAGCTTGGCCTTGCCGAGCTCGAACTTGTAGTCGTATTCATCGAGCACCAGTGGCACCTTGCCGCGCAACAGGCGCATGTAGACCGGTCCTTCGTGGGCGGCAATCGCTGCGACGGCCTGCTCGGTATCGAGCGCGTCGCACGGGTCGACCACCGTCAAGCCGGGAATGGCGCGCATCATGGCCAGGTCTTCCGTGGCCTGGTGGCTGGGGCCGTAACCGGTGGTCAGCCCCGGCAATGCGGCGCAAATCTTCACATTCAGGTTTTCCTCTGCAATCACCTGGTGGATGAAGTCGTACGCACGCCGTGTGGCAAACACCGCATAGGTGGTGGCAAACGGCATCAAGCCTTCCTTGGCCATGCCGCCTGCGGCGCCCATGAGCAGCTGCTCTGCCATGCCCATCTGGAAAAAGCGCGCCGGGTTGGCTTGCGCAAAAATATGCAGGTCGGTGTACTTCGACAAATCGGCACTCATGCCGACGATGTTGGCACGTTTTTTTGCCTCTTTCACCAGCGCATGGCCGAATGGTGCATTGACGGTGCGCTGGCCCTCGGAGGCAATGGAAGCAATCATCGCCGAGGTGGTCAGTTTGGGTTTGTTCAGGACGGCGCTCATGCTTGTTCTCCTTGCGGCTGGGCGGCATCGAGGATCGCCAGGGCTTGCTGCCACTCGTCGGCGTCGACGCGGATGAAATGGTTCTTGTCGCGGCTTTCCAGGAATGGCACGCCCTTGCCCATCAGGGTGTCGAGCAGGATCACGCGCGGCATCGGTTCGGCCAGTTCACGGGCGTGATCGAAGGCGTTCTTCACTGCAGCCAGGTCGTTGCCATTGACGCGCTGCACATGCCAGCCGAAGGCCAGCCATTTGTCGGCCAGCGGCTCGAAACCGAGGATGTCGCTGGAGTTGCCATCGGCTTGCTGGCGATTGATATCCACCAGCACGATCAGGTTGGAGAGCTTGTGGTGGGCCGCCGACATGGCTGCTTCCCAGGTTGAACCTTCATCGAGCTCGCCATCGGACATCGAGTTGTAGACAAACGCCGGATTGCCCTTGTGGCGCAGGCCAAGTGCCATGCCGACAGCGATGGTCAGACCCTGGCCCAGCGAGCCGCCCGACATTTCCATGCCTGGCGTGTAGGTTGCCATGCCCGACATCGGCAGGCGGCTGTCGTCCGAGCCGTAGGTTTCGAGCTCTTCTTCAGGCAGGATGCCGGCTTCCAGCAAGGCCGCGTAAAGCGCAATGGCGTAATGGCCGTGCGAGAGGAGAAAGCGGTCACGGCCTTCCCATTGCGGGTCGTCGGCACGCAGGGTCATTGCGTGGCAATACGCCACTGCCAGGACATCGGCCATGCCGAGAGCCTGGCCGATGTAACCTTGTCCTTGTACTTCACCCATGCGCAGCGCAAAGCGGCGAATACGATAGGCATGGTGCGCCAGGGCGGCCAGGCCGGTTTGCGCCTGTGGCGGGCGTTCTGCAATCAGGGTCATGTCTGCGTCCTTTTCTGAGGCCGGTATGCTGGTTCGAAGACCAGCCGGCAGGTGGATAGATGCGATGTCGGGCAGGCTGGAAACGCCATCGTGCTGGTCGCCATGGGGTGTTGCTGCCCTTGAATCGTGCATGTCCGGAAGGCTGCCGGTATCTGGCCAGGCACCTGTTATTCCGAATTCGAATGGAGCTTATCATTCACGCAAATAGCGCGACAAACGAAAAGATTACAGTACTTGATGAAGCAAATTCACTTATGATCTTGCGCTTGTCTGCTGCCGGCGCGCTGTTGCCTGCCTTATGCACCTCACCATTGCCGATGCCTGCACCGAGTCATGACGCCACCCAATCTCAGAAAACTGCCGCTGCCATTCCTGCGCATCTTCGAAGCTGCCGGCCGCACCGGTTCGTTTGCCGCTGCCGCCGATGAACTGGGCCTGACGCCAAGTGCGGTCAGCCATTCGATCCGCAAGCTGGAGGAAAGCCTGGTACTGCGCCTGTTCATCCGCAGCACACGTGAAGTCAAACTCACGCGCGAAGGCATGGTACTGCTTGAACATGTGCAGCGCGGCATGGAGGAAATGCAGCGTGGACTGACCTTGGTCCGGCCCGATGAACACAGTCCCTTGCGGCTGCACACCGCGCCCAGCTTCGCCACCCAGTGGCTGTTGCCGCGCCTGGCTGGATTCGTGCGCGCGCATCCGCACATCGATCTGCGTTTTTCCGCCAGTACCGATTACGCCCATTTCGAGGAAAACGATTTCGACCTGGACATCGTGTATGGACAAAAGCGCGATTCCCCTTATGAGTGGATCCCGCTGGCGCTGGAAACCCTGACTCCGCTCTGTGCACCGGAGCTGGCACGCGACATCCGCACTGGCCAGGACCTGTACCGCCACACGCTGATCCAGTGCGATGTACAGCTGATGCAGTGGAAGGGCTGGTTCGAAGCCAATGACCTGGCGCCGCCCGACCATTACGGCCTGCGTTTCGACCGCAGCGCAATGGCGATTGCCGCTGCGGTCGATGGCCTGGGCGTGGTCCTGGAATCGACACTGCTGGGCGAGCGCGAACTGAAGAAGGGCACGCTGGTGGCACCGCTGCTGGGTAAAACGCGCGGCGTCGAATACATCGGCCATCACCTGGTGCACCCGAAGCGCCTGCACACCCATGCAGCGTTCGAATTGTTCAAGGACTGG
>JBPBPY010000230.1:0-9911 GCA_050954505.1 Janthinobacterium lividum | reverse complement strand
CGAACCACGGGCCCAGACACGGAAATCTTCCTTGTGGCACTGCTGCAGGATATTTTGCAAGGGTTGCAGCTTGTTTGCCGGCATGGCACCTTGCAGGGCTTCAAGCAGTGCAATGCAGTCGGTCAGGGCGCGATGGGCATCGTAGAAAAATCCCATGCGGTAGGCGATGAATTCCAGCTTTGCCGAAGCAATGCCGCCTGCCTGCCAATCGACCTGTGCAAACGAGCAAGCCCATGCATGCTGCTCGAACAGCGGCAGGCGCACTTCCAGGAACTGGCGGTCGAACCGGGCATTGTGGGCAATGATCAGCGCAGCGCCATCGATGAAGGCCGCCACGGCGGTGTCGTCGATCTGTTGACCGGCGACCATCTCGTCCGTGATGCCGTGGACGGCAATCGATTCCGGCGGTATCGGTTCGCCCGGATCCTCGAAACCGGTGTAGCTGTCGAGGATGCGAAACACCTCGCCGCTGGCGGCGTCGAATTCGAACGACAGCATGGCCAGTTCAATGATCTTGTCCTGGCCGGCAATCAATCCGGTGGTTTCGGTATCGATGACGATCCCCTTGGACAGCGCTCGGCCATCGGGCTGGCGGAATACCTCGCGCGGCACCAGACGGCGCAATACGCGAAAATCCGGATGGTCGGCCAGTGCCGTTGCATACTGTTCGGTATCGCTGAAAAAGGTGAGCTGCGTCTGGGTCACGGTTTTGTTCACTTTTGTACTTGTCCGGCAAGGTGGGGCGGGGCGCCTGATTATACGCCTGGCATCACGGCGCGCAGCGGACGTGTTCCAAGTGCTTTTTATTAGAAATTGGCAATATAATGGGTCATGCCGCCACGGACCGGGCTGATGGCACATGACGGAGTCTCAACCCGGCAAATGGTACGCTGTCCTGGCTTGCCGCCATGGATGGCATTGCCGGCGGCAGATCGAATGGCAGGGATGTGGTCGGCATGCAAGTGGATCGAAGAATCCATCGCATTGCACGGTGGGCAACAGGAGACAATGAATTGATTTCATCCGAGCTTGGCGGCGCGGCAGCGAACTTGGCGTTGGCGCTGCTATTGGCCCTGGCCCTGGCGGCAGGCTGCCTGCTGGCACGCCGGCATGCCCGCCTGGCATTGCTGCTGGCGCAGCAGCGCAGCGCCAATGCCGCCTTGCGCGATGGCCACGCCGCGGACCTGCTTGCTCAGGCAAAGCTGCTGACGCTGCAAAGCCAACGTTTGGCCAGTGCCGAAGAAGCCCATCACAAGCTGTTGCGCATCGAGACCGTGGGCCGTCTCACCGGCGGCATTGCGCACGACTTCAACAATGTGCTGATGATCATCAGCGGCAACCTGCAGCTGCTGCAAGCGCATCTGGAACCCGACCACGCCTTGCGCCGCTATATCGACAAGGCTGCCGGTGCCAGTGCCAACGGCGTGAAACTGACCGGCAAGCTGCTGGCGTTTTCGCGCATCCAGCAAATCGAGATGGGCGTGGCAGAAATCGACCCGGTGATCCGCCGGGCGCTGGCCAGCGTACAGGCGCAGGCAGGCGAGAACATCTGTATCGAGTCTGCGCTCGATGCCGGCCATGCCTGTGTGGCCAGCGACATCGTGCAGATCGAGCAGGCCATCGTCAACCTGCTGGTCAATGCCATCGAAGCCATGCCCGAGGGAGGCGTACTCGGTGTCACGTCGGAACAAATATCCGCGGGTGCCGCAGCATGCGAGGGGGAAGATGAAGCACGCCAGGGATATGTGCGCATTTGCATCAGCGATACCGGAACCGGCATGGAAGCCGAAGTCATTGCCAAGGCGATCGAACCGTTCTTTACCACCAAACAGCATGACAAGGGCGCCGGCCTCGGCCTGGCGCAGGCCTATGGCGTGGTGCGTCTGAGTGGCGGCAGCCTGCGCATTGACAGCGCCCCCGGACGCGGCACCGTCCTGGAACTCCATCTGCTGTGCAGCGGCATGCCCTCGAACGGCCGCGCCGCTGACGAGGCAGGGCAAATGCGCCCGACAGCCACAAGCCTGGCCGAACGTGAACTCGACGACGAAGCGCAACAGGAACACATGCGCGAGCCGGTGCTGATCATTGACGATGACAATGGCGTGCGGGCGATCTTTGTCGAAGCGCTGGTACGCATGGGACACCGGGTCATCCAGGCCGCCGACGGCCTGGCCGGCCTGGCTGCCTTGGCGAAGATGAAACCGTCCCTGGCCATCATCGACTTCATGATGCCGGGCATGAACGGTGATGAGGTGGCACGCCTGGCGCGCCAGACCCATCCCGATCTGGCCATCATTTTCATCAGCGGTTATTCCGACACCCAGTCCTTGAACAGGATTTCGAATGCCACGCTGTTGCGCAAGCCGGTCAGCATCGAGGGCTTGTCGGCAGCGGTTGACAGAGCGATGCAGCATTGAAAGCAGATGCGGGCGGTCTCGGCAGGCACGACACATTTTCACTCTGAACGAAAAAATGGCACTGTAAACAGTGCCATTCGTTTACCCTGCAGCCGGCATGCAGAGCCGGCCTTGTTCAGCGGGCTCCGCCGCCGCCACCGCCAGCGCCGCCGCCGGCACCGCCACCTGCGCCACCGCCAGCACCTGCGCCGCCACCAGCACCTACGCCACCACCACCGGCGCCGCCTGCCGACCCACCGCTACCTGCTGCGCCCGAGCCACTGCTGCCCGAGCTTCCCGAGCCGCCACCACCCATCGAGGAACCGGTTCCACTGGTGCCTGAACTGGTGGTGCCGGAGCCGCCCATCGAGCTGGTGCCCGACGTGCCATTGCTGGTGGTCCCACCCATGCTCGATCCGCGACCTGCGCCGGTTCCCGTGGTGCCCGAATTGACGCTGCCGCCATTCGTGGCGCTGCTGCCTGAGCGACCGCTCGAAGTGCCATTCGTGGTGGTACCGGTGTTGGTGCCGGTCGAGGTGCTGACACCCGAACCGGTCGAGGTGGTGCCCGACGAACCGGTACCGATGCCGACGCCGCTGCTGGGCGATGCCATGCCGCTGCCCGAAGTCTGGGCCATGGCCATGCCGTTGACGCCAAGTGCTGAAACAAACAGACCGATCAAAAGCTTATTCATGCTGTATCTCCTGTGGTTATATGGATGTCGTGCAGGGATGTGTTGCAGTAATGTCGTGCAGTAGTGCGGGGCGCGTTGAAAAACCGTTTGCCTCAATTAAAACGCAAACGGATGCGCTGGTCGCCCAATACCGAACGCAGTTGAGCAGTGGTCAGGCCGGAGGCCTGGTGCATCCACAACAGAATCGAACCACTGACGGCAATCCGGCCTTCGCGCAGCTTGGCAACCAGGCTGGGACGCATGTTCATCTTCGCTGCCAGGGCGCGGTCATTGGCCAGGCGCATGGTGGCCAGCAAATGATCGAGCAGTGCAGCGGGACTGTATTTCGAAGACGGGATTGCAGCGGGGTTCGATGATTCTTGTGACACGAATGACTCTCCTGATGAAAACGATTCCAAGCTGTGCAGAAATGGCTGCGAGCAAACCGGGGTTTGCTCCAGCGACAGGAAGGATCATAAACAAGCAGGCGTGCAGAAGATGTAAGAAGAGCCAGGAATCGACTGTAGGAAAACGCCTCATTCGGGCGGCCGGTATGGCTGACGCGAGGCTGCAGCGATCAGCCCAGGCGGCTCGCCAGGCCGCTGGCGCGCCGGGTGCGCCGTTCGATGGCCAGGCCGAAGACCTCCGGCACCGGCGTCACCAGCGTGAAAAAGTCGCGTGCCCGCGTAATGCCGGTGTACACCAGTTCACGCGTGACCACTGCCGACGTCTGCGCCGGCAGCACCAGGACGGTATGGCGGAATTCCGAACCCTGCGACTTGTGCACCGTCATTGCATAGGCAGTATCGACATGGCGCAGGCGGGTTGCCAGCACGCTGCGCACCGCATCGCCCTCGAGGAAATAGACGCGCATCGATGGCGCTGCGCCCGGCAGGGTTTGGGGATCGGGCAGGGTGATGCCGATGTCGCCATTGAAGACGCCGGCACTGTAGTCGTTGCGGGTGACCATGACCGGGCGGCCCGGGTACCATTCTCCGCGCCGCCGGATCAGGCCGCCATGGTCGAGCGCTTGTTCGATGGCCTGGTTCAGGCCGGCAACGCCCCATTCGCCTTCGCGCACCGCGCACAGGATGCGAAACGATTCGAAGGCCCGCAGCACCAGATGGACCCACTGTTCATGGGCTGTCTGGCCGTCGGCACCTGGCCCCTGCTTCAACAGCGCCAGGTAGGACCGATAGCCCGATGCACCGTTGCTGCGGCCATCGAGTGCCAGCTTGAGCAGCGCAGTGGGCGAGGATGGTTCAAGCCAGGCCAGCACCTGGTCCTGCGCTGCCTGCAGGCAGTCGGTGGCCTGCTCGACGGCACCGGCATTGACGGCCAGCGCCAGGGTACCGATCGGTCCGGAAAAACGCCGGCTTTCACGCAGCATCACGGTTTGCTGCGCCAGCGCCCCGGCCTGGCCAAGGTATTGCGCTGGAATGGCCACGCCTGCGGCTGCCAGCGCATAGCTGGCCGTGGCCGGCACATAGCCGCCGCTGTCGGCATCGCGGCACAGGTCGCCCAGCACGGCGCCAGCCTCCACCGATGCCAGCTGGTCCTTGTCGCCCAGCAGGATCAGCGTGGCGGCAGGCGGCAGTGCACTGAGCAGCGCAGCCATCATCTCCAGATGCACCATCGAGGCTTCATCGAGGATGAGCACATCGACTTCAAGCTGGTTGCCTGCATGGTAAGCCAGCTTGCGGGTGTCGGGGCGCGCGCCGAGCAGGCTGTGCAGCGTGCGCGCCGCTCCCAGGCGCGCCGTCAGTTGCGCCAGCGGCAGTGCCGCACCCACCAGGCCAGCCAGTTCGGCCAGTGCTTCATCGATGGCTTGTTTCAGGCGCGCGGCTGCCTTGCCGGTGGGCGCCGCCAGGGCAATGCGCTGCTGGCCGGGTGCCGCCGAGAGCGCAAACAGCAGCGCCAGCAGACGCGCCACGGTATAAGTCTTGCCGGTGCCGGGGCCACCGGTAATGATGGCCAGTCCGCTGCGCACGGCAATGGCGCAGGCCAGCTTTTGCCAGTCGGGTGCTGCGCCTTCGCGCGCAGATTGGCCAAACAGCCGGTCGAGCCAGAGGCGGGCCTCGGGCAGAGCGACTTCACGCATGCTGGCGGCGCGCTGGCGCACCAGTGCTGCGACCGTGGTTTCGTCGCGCCAGTAGCGGCGCAGGTAAAGCCGGTCGGCATCGAGTACCAGCGGTTGTTGAAAATCGAATTCGCCGTCGCGCCATACCTGGGCACTGGCCGAGAGCATCTTGCGCCAGCCCGTCAGGCTCGCGGGCATCGCGCCGGTAATGGCCAGCAGCGTCTGCCAGTCATCCTGGTCCCAGCCCAGCAGCGCGGCGGGGTCGGCGGCCAGCATGTCGAGCATCAGGCAGCTGTGGCCACGGCCTTCAAGTTCGCACAGCATCACGCAAGCGAGCAGCTGGGCCGGTTCCTGCATGCCCAGGCTGGCCATGAAGCGCGCAAACGCCGCGCCCAGGCGGCGCAGCAGGCCCTGGTCGGCAAAGGTGTCGAGCTGCGCCAGCAAGGCGTCTTTGCTGGCTGGGTGCATGGAGGCGCTCATGGTGCGGTTGCAGGAACTGGCGTGAAGTGTTCTGGGCGCAGGCTCATGGTCTATCCGATCCCAGCAAAAGGTCGAGTCCGGCCAGCAGCTGCGAATCCGGCGCCAGGTAATGGCAGCCATGGGTCTGCTGGTTGCCAATGCCGCGCAAGAACAGGAAGACGGCGCCGCCCAGCTGGCTGGCCGGATCATAACTCTGGCCCAGCCTGCTGGCCAGCAGGCGGTGCAGGGCAAACAGGTAGATGGCGCCCTGAACATCGTAGCGATGGGCCGCCATTGCACCGGCCAGCGCCGCTGCATGGTAGGCCGAGTCGTCCTGGCCCAGTGCGTTGGATTTGTAGTCCAGCACCCAGTACCTGCCCTGGTGTTCAAAAATCAGATCGGCAAAGCCTTTGAGCATGCCGTGCAGGGCCCGCTCGGGCAGCTGTGGCCTCGGCATGCCGTCGAGCAGCCGCTGGCAGCACAGCGCGTCGAGCCTGGTGGTTTCCAGCTGCGCGCTGGGGAACCAGAACTCCATCTCGGGGACGATGTTCTGCAGGCCGTGGAGCGACACACCGGCCTGGCCCAGCGGCGCCGCAACGGCAGCACGCAGCCAGGCGATGATGTCGTGCTGGCGATGGGCCCAGCCGGCACGCTGGCAACGCGCCGCCAGGCGTGCCTCGAATTCGGCGTCGTCAACTGTCGCAAAACCACATTGCGCCAGCCACTCGAACTGTTCATGCAGGAATTGTCCCGGCACCGGGCCGCGGGGGAAGCGATGCCAGGGGTGGTCGCTGCCGCTGGCAGTCCCTGGCGCGGCAATGCGCCCCCGCGCCGCTGCGCCCGCAGCCTGCGCTTCGTTGCCCAGTGCATCGTCGTCTTCCACCAGCCTGGCTTCCTGGGCATGGCGCGGCGCCGCCGCAGTCGACGCCGCAGTCGATACTGAACCTGGTGCGGCACCACCCAGTGCGCGGGTGAGGGAAGTGAAGCTGCCGACAGTCCAGTCGCGTTCGAACTCGGCATCGTAACGGGCGGCTTGCTGCAATGCCGGCTTGTCATCGATGCGTGCCAGCAGCGTCAGTTCGCTGGCCGCACCGATGCGCTCGATGACGATATCGTCATGCCCGCCGCGCAGCTGCTCCAGGGCCACGGCAAGCGAAGCCGACGGCACCGCAACCCCGCCGGCTGCCAGATAGCCAAAGGCCGATTCATGCAGCTTTTCCTTCACCGAGGCGATGCCCAGCCACAGGGCGTGGCGTGAACGGGTGAGGGCCACATACAGCAGCCGCAGGTCTTCGGCAATGCGCGCCGTTTCCACCGTAGCCAGCGACTCGGCCGACATTGCCAGGTCGATGGTCTTTGTGCCGCTGGCGTCGACGAATTCGAGAAAGCTGCGCTCACGAATGTTAGCAGGCCGGGCGGCGACGGCAAACGGCAGGAACACCAGCGGATATTCCAGCCCCTTGGATTTGTGTACCGTCACCACCTTGACCAGGTCGGCATCGCTTTCCAGCCGCAATATGCGTTCATTGCCGCCGTCGGTTTCATGTTCGATCTGCTCGGCCAGCCAGCGGATCAGCGCTTGTTCGCCATCGAGCTGGGTGCTGGTTTGCTGCAGCAGTTCGGCCAGGTGCAGCAGGTTGGTCAAAGCGCGTTCGCCACCGGGCCGCGCCAGCAACGCCGCCGGCAGGTCCAGCTGGTGGATGAAGCGCCTGAGCATGGCCAGCACGCCCTGGCGTTGCCAGACCAGGTGCAGGGCCTTCAATTGTTCGATGCGCCGCTCCCAGGCCAGGTCGTCGCTGGCCAGCTGCGCCAGGTCGGCCAGCGCCAGGTTGGCGGTGCGGGTGGCAAATGCAGCACGGCCCAGGCCAGCGTCGAGCGGATTGGCCACTGCATGCAGCCAGCGCAGCATGTCGCTGGCTTCGGCGCTGGCAATGACCGAGTCCTTGTCCGACAGGTAGACGCTGGCCAGGCCCCGCTTTTGCAGCGCGCGCCGGATCGCCGCGGCTTCGTTGCGGTCGCGTACCAGAATCGCAATGTCGGCCGGTGCCACCCGGGTGAAAACGCCATCGCGGCGAAAGCCGCTGTGCCTGTCGTTGAGGAGCGTGACGATGCGTTCGGCGCAATGGGCTGCCAGCGTGGCCTGGTAGCGGGCCTTGTTCATGTCGTCGATGTCGCAGCACCACATGGTCAGTGCCGCCACCGGCCCGGCGCTGCTGACAAGCTGTTCGGCCAATCCCTGCGCCGCCACGGCTTCGAAGGGCAGCGGATTGCCGGCCTGGCTGCGAAAGCGGAATGCGCCACCGGCAAAGCCGTCGGCGCCGCCATCGCCCTCGGCATGCAGGAACAGGCGGTTGACTGCCGCGACCAAGGCCTCGGTCGAACGATAGTTCGTGCCCAGCAGGTAATGGCGTCCTTCGGTGGCGCGGCGCGCAGCCAGGTAGCTGTGGATGTCGGCGCCGCGAAAACCATAGATCGACTGCTTCGGGTCGCCGATCAGGAACAGGCCGTGCGCCGGATCATTGTCCTGCACGCGGTACAGGCCATCGAAGATGGCATACTGGTCAGGCGAGGTATCCTGGAATTCATCGATCATTGCCAGCGGATATTGCGCCACGATGCGCGCGCGCAAAGCCGCGCCGTTTTCGCCGCGCAATGCCGCAAGCAGGCGCGCCAGCATGTCGGCAAAGCCGAAATTGCCGCCCAGGCGCTTGAGTTCTGTCAGCCGTGCGGCAACCGACACGGCTGCTGCGCGCAACAGAGCAAAGCGCAGCGGTTCCATGGCGTCGAGGGCAGCCTGCAATAGCGGAATGGCTTCGAAATCAGCCGGCACGTCCACTGCGCTGCCCTTGTTGCATGCGTCGATCAGGCCATCGGGATGCAGGCGCCGCCAGGCCGTCTCGAACTTTTCCGGCAGCATTGCCTCGCTGTCGCCGGCCCATTGCTGCAGGGAGGCGAACCAGCTGGCCACGCTGGCTGCGCGCATCTTGTTGCCATTGAAGGTTTTCGGCGTGCGCGCCTGCTGCTGCGCGATCCATGCCTCCATGCGCTGGGCGCGCTCGCTCCAGCCGGATTTCAGTTCAGCCAGCGCCGCACGCTGGGCCGCATGCAGGCGTTCGAGCAGCACAGCGAGACTTTCCTCGGGCACCGGACCAAGCAGCCCGGCGTGCGCCACCAGCGCCTTGAGCGACTTTTCCAGCGACTTGACATCGGGCCAGCAGCTGCGCCAGATTGCCAGCGCCTCGCGGTCGAGGGCATACACCTCCTGGCGCCAGTAGTCGCGCACGGCATCGTCGAACAGCGCCGATTCATCGCTGAGCAATTCTTCATCGAACAGGCTGCCGCTGTCGAAGGCATGCTCGCGCAACATGCGCTGGCACCAGGCGTCGATGGTGAAGATGGCCGCCTCATCCATGGTCTGCGCCGCCAGCATCAGGCGGTGCGCAGCCTGCTGGCGCGCCTGTCCATGCGGGTAGGATTCGATCAGTTCATGCAGGAAGGCGTCATTGACAAGTGGTGCTTCGCCACGAAAACAGGCTGCCGCCTCGACCAGGCGGTCGCGAATGCGCTTGGAGAGTTCGCGCGTGGCCGCGCGCGTGAAAGTCATGACCAGGATTTCCGCCGGCAGCAAGGCGCGTCCGTAAGCCAGTTCGCCGCCGTGTCCCAGTACCAGGCGCAAATACAGCGCGGCAATGGTCCAGGTCTTGCCGGTGCCGGCGCTGGCTTCGATGAGGCGCGAGCCAAACAGGGGAAAGTGCAGGGGAATCAACGGCACGCTCATGGCTTGTCCTGTTCCATGGCATCTTCGAGCGAGCGCACCTGCACGGCGCTGGCCAGCCATTCGGCAAGCGGGCCGTAGAGTGCAGTCGACATGTCGAGCCAGCCCGGTTCCGAAGACAGCGCATCGAAGTCGGGCCACAGGCGCGCCAGGCTCGGCTCGGCCGATTCGGCCGCCGACTGATGCCCGCCGTCGTACACCAGTTCGGCGTTGCCGTCCTGTACCAGCGCCAGGCTGGTCTTGCATGCCACCGGCAAGGGCCGGTTCATGCCTTCGCGCCAGAGTGCCAACAGGCTCTCGAGCTGGCGCTGGGCTTCCAGGCGCTCCAGCGGCGCCATCGTCACCACCGCGTCGCGCGCCACCAGGTAGCCGGTCACGCCATGGCCCATGGCCGCCGCTGCAAGCTGGCGCAGCCAGGCGTCGATCAGTTTCTCGCCGCGCGGCCGGCCATTCTTGTCAGCCACCTTGCCGGCGATCTGCTGCAGCCAGACCTGGCCGCCGGCACCTTCGCGCATGCCATCGAGCCAG
>JBPBPY010000209.1:0-9915 GCA_050954505.1 Janthinobacterium lividum | reverse complement strand
ATGGGCCAGCACCAGCGACCCGCGCACCACCAAGATCGGCAGCGTGATCCGCAAGATCCGTGTTGACGAGATTCCACAGATTTTGAACGTCTTGAAGGGTGAGATGAGTTTTGTCGGTCCGCGCCCGGAGCGGCCATTCTTTGTAGAAAAACTGTGTGAGGAAGTGCCTTACTACAATATGCGTCACAGCATCAAACCCGGCATTACCGGGCTGGCTCAAGTGCGCTATCAATATGGCGCTTCGGTCGAAGATGCTGTGCAAAAGCTGCAATATGATTTGTACTATGTGAAGAACAACAGCCTGTTTCTCGATCTGCTGATCCTGATCGATACGCTGCAGGTGGTCTTGCTGAGCAAGGGCAGCCGGTGAAGGAACACCCGGCATGGTGACGCACATTGCCGTTTTCAGTTACGGCTTTGCCGCCGTTTCCTTCCTGCTGCTGACCGTCTTGCTGCTGACCAGCTGGCGCCGTCGCCTGCATGGCATGGCGCTGATGCTGGCCTGCCTGGCCACCAGCGTGTGGGCGGCGTTCATGGCACTGCAGTCGCAGCTCGGCAATCCGCTGGTACTGCTGACCGCCATCCTTGAAATTCTCCGCAATGCCGGCTGGACCGCTTTCCTGCTGGTGGTGCTGCATCCGTATCTGAACCGGCCGAAGTCGACCTTTCTCAAGCTGAGCATGCCGGTGCTGGGCCTGGTGCTGTTCTATGCACTGTTCATCGGCGCCAATCTGCAAGCCTATCTGCAGCCGGATGCTTCCAGCCTGGCCACCAAACTGGTCACCAGTTTTTTTGGCCACGTCGGCATGGCGCTGGTGGGCCTGCTGCTGGTCGAGCAGCTTTACCGCAATACGCCGTTCAAGGACCGCTGGGCCATCAAGTTCGCCTGCCTGGGCATCAGCGGCCTGTTTGCATTCGACTTCTACCTCTACAGCGACGCGATGCTGTTCCGGGTTCTCAACGGCGACATCTGGGCTGCGCGCGGCGTGGTCGATGCGCTCACCGTGCCATTGATTGCCGTCTCGGCGGCGCGCAATCCAAGCTGGTCGCTCGGCATTGCAGTCTCGCGCAAGCTGGTGTTCCATTCCACTGCGCTGTTTGGCGCCGCCATCTATCTGCTGGCCATGGCCGCAGCCGGCTATTACCTGCGCTACTTTGGCGGCAGCTGGGGCGTGGTGATGCAGGTGGCCTTTCTGTTTGCATCCGGGCTGCTGCTGGTGGGCATCCTGGTATCGGGGTCGATCCGCTCGCGCCTGAAGGTTTTCATCAGCAAGAATTTTTACAGCTACAATTACGACTACCGTGAAGAGTGGCTGCGTTTTACCCGCATTCTCTCCGATGAGGGGCCGGCGCTGGGGCAGCGTGCCATCCAGGCCATTGGCGAGCTGGTGGAGAGTTCGGGCGGTGCCTTGTGGGTGCAGCGCGACAATGGCCGCTATGAATTCCTGGCCGAGTTCTACATGCCGGTCGAGCATGCGGTCGAGCCGGCCGGCAGTCCGCTGTGCCAGATGTTGCAAAGCAAGGGCGGCTGGATGATCGACCTGGAAGAATTTGCCCGCAGTCCGGAGCGCTACGAGGGGCTGGTTTTGCCCGACTGGCTGCGCCGCATTCCCACCGCCTGGCTGGTGGTGCCGTTGATGTCGCATGGCGTGCTGTTCGGTTTCGTGGTGCTGTCGAAGTCGCGCAGCCGCATCAACCTGAATTGGGAAGTCACCGATCTGCTGAAGATTGCCGGGCGCCAGGCGGCCAGCTATCTGGCCCAGCAGGAGTCGGCCAATGCATTGATGGTGGCGCGCCAGTTCGAGTCTTTCAACCGCATGTCCACCTTCATGGTGCATGACCTGAAAAACCTGATCTTCCAGTTGTCGCTGTTGTTGTCGAATGCGGAAAAGCACAAGAACAATCCAGCCTTCCAGGCCGACATGCTCGACACGCTCGATCATTCGGTCAAGAAGATGAAGCTGCTGCTGCAAAAACTCAGTGGCGCCGATTCGATCGAAGGGCCGGCCGTGCTGTTTCTCGACAAGCTGCTGGCCCAGGCGATTGCCTCGAAGTCGACGTCGGAACCGGCGCCGCGGCTGGAGATTGCCGACCCTGAATTGCGCGCCCACGCCAACTGGGCACGGCTGGAACGGGTGATCGGCCATCTGATCCAGAACGCCATCGAAGCCAGTTCCAAGGAAGGCGAGGTGCTGGTCCGCCTGGCCCGCCAAGGTGACCAGGCGCTGGTGGAAGTGCGCGACCAGGGCAGCGGCATGAGCGAGGAATTCATTCGCGAACGCCTGTTCCAGCCGTTCGAAACCACCAAGGCGGCCGGCATGGGGGTTGGCGCCTTCGAAAGCCGAGAATACATCCACGAACTTGGCGGCCAGCTCGATGTGCAAAGCCAGCCAGGCGAGGGCACCACCTTCAGGGTGCGCCTGCCCTTGTATCGCGAGCACGACAGCGAGGCGCCTGCCGGTACGAGAGTGGCCGTGGGCCACAGCCAGCCATAATGCAAGCAAGTCAGAACGGGCGTGGCGCTGCCAGCCGGTCTTGATCCAACCAAGGAAAATGCCGTGAGCCAGTCAAAGAAAAACCTCTTGATCATCGAAGACGATCCCGGCCTGCAAAAACAGCTGCGCTGGAGCCTGGACGACTATGACGTCATGGTGGCCGGTGACCGTGAAACCGCATTGGCCATGGTGCGCCGGCACGAACCTGCGGTGGTGACCATGGACCTGGGCTTGCCACCCGATCCCGATGGCGCCAGCGAAGGCTTTGCCACCTTGCAGCAGGTCCTGGCCCTGGACCCGGAGATCAAGCTCATCGTCCTTACCGGCAACCAGGACCGCGCCAACGCGGTCAAGGCCATCGGCCTGGGTGCCTATGATTTCCATCACAAGCCTTTCGATCCTGAAATGCTGGGACTGGTGATCCACCGCGCGTTTTACCTGCATGCGCTGCAGCAGGAAAATCGCCGCATGCTGCAAAGCCAGCTCGATTCGCCCATGACCGGCGTGATCAGCCGCGACCCCGGCATGCTGAAGATTTGCCGCAGCATCGAGAAGGTGGCCCCGAGTTCGGCCAGCGTCATGCTGCTGGGCGAAAGCGGTACCGGCAAGGAAGTGCTGGCGCGCGCGCTGCATCAGCTCAGTCCGCGTTCGGCCAAGCGTTTTGTTGCCATCAACTGCGCGGCAATTCCGGAAAACCTGCTGGAAAGCGAATTGTTCGGTTATGAAAAGGGCGCCTTCACCGGCGCGGTCAAGCAAACGCTGGGCAAGATCGAAATGGCCAGTGGCGGCACCTTTTTTCTCGATGAGGTCGGCGATCTGCCGATGGCCTTGCAGGCCAAGCTGTTGCGTTTTCTGCAGGAGCGCGTCATCGAGCGCATTGGCGGGCGCGAGGAAATTTCCGTCGACGTGCGCATAGTCTGCGCCACCCACCAGAACCTCAAGGAACTGGCCACCGCCGGGCGCTTTCGCGAGGATCTGTATTACCGGCTCAGTGAAATCGTGGTTACCATTCCACCGCTGCACGCCCGCATTGGCGACGCCACCTTGCTGGCGCATTTTTTCAAGAACAAGTTCACCCAGGCGGAAAAACGCTCGGCACTGAATTTCAGCGATGAAGCCATCCAGACCATCGAAACCTACAAGTGGCCCGGCAATGTGCGTGAAATGGAGAACTGCATCAAACGCTCCGTCATCATGGCCGACGGTCCGCAAATTACTGCGGAAGACCTCGGCCTCGATGCGCTGGTGGCCGGTGAATACATGAACCTGCGCCAAGTCCGTGATGAAGCCGAATACAAGGCCATGGTCAAGGCGCTGGGGCGTTCCGATGGCAATATCGTCAAGGCAGCGGAAATGCTGGGCGTAAGCCGCCCAACGCTGTATGACTTGATGACGCGCCACGGCTTGAAATAGGTCCGCCGCGATGAGCGAACTCGTTGTCGATGCCCTGTTCCGCTCGGCAGTGCAGGCGCCGCTGGCGCCGGCACTGGTGTACCAGCAAACGCGGCTCGACTATGCAGCACTGGCTCGGCAGGTCAGTGGCCTGGCAGCAGCCATGCACGCGCCTGCAGGGCTGGGCCTGCAGCGCGGGGACCGGGTAGCGGTGTATCTGGAAAAACGCATTGAAACCGTGGTTGCGCTGTTTGGCGCTGCAGCGGCCGGCGCCGTGTTTGTGCCGGTCAATCCGCTGCTCAAGGATGCCCAGGTCGCCCATATCCTGGCCGATTGCACGGTGCGCCTGCTGGTGACATCAGCCGAGCGCCTGGCAAGCCTGTTGCCGGTGCTGGAACAGTGCACCGGGCTGGAGCAGGTGCTGGTGGTTGGCAGCGCGGCGCTGTCGCCACTACCGCCCACGATCAAGCTGCGCGTGCTGCGCTGGGAAACCCTGGCGGCCTCGTTCGAAGGCCAGGCGCGGCCGGCATTGGTCACCATCGATGCCGATGTCGCGGCAGTCCTGTACACCTCTGGCAGCACTGGCCGGCCCAAGGGGGTGATGCTGTCGCATCGCAATCTGGTCGCCGGCGCACGCAGTGTGGCCAGCTACCTCGAAAACCATGCAACCGACCGTTTGCTGGCAGTCCTGCCGCTGAGTTTCGATTACGGCTTGAGCCAGCTGACCACTGCTTTCGAGTCCGGCGCCTGCGTGGTGCTGATCAACCATCTGTTTGCGCGCGATATCGTCAACGCAGTGGCCAGCGAGCAGATCACCGGCCTGGCTGCCGTGCCGCCGCTGTGGATCCAGCTGGCGCAGCAGGCCTGGCCTGCCGACTGCAGTTTGCGCTATCTGACCAACTCCGGCGGCGCCATGCAGGGTGTCACGGTTGCAGCCTTGCAGCAAGCCCTGCCGAGGGCACGTTTGTTTCTGATGTATGGATTGACCGAAGCGTTCCGCTCGACCTATCTGCCACCGGAGCAAATCGCCCTGCGGCCAGGGTCGATGGGGCGCGCGATTCCAAATGCCGAAGTGCTGGTGGTGCGCGCCGATGGCAGCCTGTGCCAGGATGAGGAACCTGGCGAGCTGGTCCACAGGGGAGCACTGGTGTCGCTGGGTTACTGGAATGATGCGGAGAAGACCGCGCAGCGTTTCCGCCCGGCGCCGCCGGCCTCCCATGCGCCTGGTTTGGTACTGCCCGACATGGCGGTCTGGTCGGGCGACGTGGTACGCCGCGACAAGGACGGCTATCTGTATTTTGTCGGCCGCAACGATGAAATGATCAAGGTCTCCGGCTACCGCGTCAGCCCGACCGAAGTCGAGGAAATCCTCCACGATTGTGCCGGGGTGCGGGAGGCTGCGGTGTTTGCCATTCCCCATGCCACCCTGGGCCAGGCGATTGCCGGCGTCGTCGTGATGGATCCGGCGCCTGCAGCCGACAGCCAGGCGCAATTGGCAGGCTTGCTTGCGGCCTGCCGGCGTCGGCTGCCTGCCTACATGGTGCCAAGCCATCTTGTCCTCCACGACACCAGCTTGCCACGCAATCCGAACGGCAAGATCGACCGCAAGCAGCTGCAGGCCGGCATGGTCACGCTGCCCTCGGGCGCCGGTCCGTGATGCAGCATGCACGAGCAGCGTCGGGCATGACCATGCCTTGCGCGTTTCATTGATTTTTTCACCATCGAATTCAAGCCAGCCATCATGACCAAGCCGCCAGTCCAGCACGCCAGTTCCAGTAATTTTCCGGTGCAGGACGGCTGCCTGCAGGTGGGCGGCATGGCGCTGACGCGCCTGGCAGCCCGTGTTGGCCAGACGCCATTCTTTGCCTATGACCGGCGTTTGCTCGACGAGCGCGTGGCCAGCCTGCGTGCGCTGCTGCCCGCGGACGTCGACCTGCATTATTCCGTCAAGGCCAACCCGATGCCGGCGGTGGTGCAGCACATGGCCAGGCTGGTCGATGGGCTCGACGTTGCCTCGGGCGGCGAGCTGCGGGTGGCGCTCGATACCGTCATGCCAGCATCGCAGATCAGCTTTGCCGGTCCTGCAAAGACCGACGCAGAATTGTCGCAGGCAATTGCTGCCGGCGTGCTGATCAGTCTTGAATCACTGGGCCAGGCCGAGAATGCTGCGCGCATCGGTGCAGATCTGGGCATTCAGGCACGTGTGCTGTTGCGAGTCAATCCGGACTTTGAAATGAAGAGTTCAGGCATGCGCATGGGCGGTGGGGCAAAACAGTTCGGCATTGATTCGGAACAGGCACCGGCGGCACTGGAAGCCATCGGCAAGCTGGGCCTGGACTTCCACGGCTTGCAAATCTTCAGCGGTTCGCAAAGCCTGAATGCAGGGGCCATCATCGAGGCGCAGGCGCGCACGCTGGCGCTGGCATGCACGCTGGCAGCCTGTGCGCCCTGTACGCCGCGCCTGATCAATATTGGCGGCGGCTTCGGCATTCCTTATTTTCCCGTTGACGTTGCGCTCGACGTGGCGCCGATCAGTGCCGCACTGGCAGAGGCAATGGCGGCATTCCGGCAGGTGATTCCGCAGGCCCGGATCGTGATCGAACTGGGCCGCTACCTGGTCGGTGAAGCCGGCGTCTATGTCACCCGCGTAGTCGACCGCAAGGTCTCGCGTGGCCAGGTGTTCCTGGTGACCGATGGCGGCATGAATCATCACCTGGCAGCCTCCGGCAACCTCGGACAGGTCATCCGCAAAAACTACCCGGTCATGATCGGCAATCGACTGGCAGCGGAAGAACGGGAAATTGTTTCCGTGGTCGGGCCGCTATGCACGCCTTTGGACATGCTGGCCGACCGCATGGCGCTGCCGGTGGCACAGGTCGGTGACCTGGTGGTGGTGCTCCAGTCCGGCGCCTATGGCGCGTCCGCCAGCCCGGTGGGCTTTCTCAGCCGGCCAGCTGCGGTGGAAGTATTGCTGTAGCGCTGACCTTGAGTAAATTTCTGTCGGGAATTTTTACAGGAGGCAATAGGAATTTTTACAAGCGATTGATTTGTATGGACTTTAAAAATTGGCATACAAATTGCTATGTATGAATTCTGAAATCATTTGATCATGAATGTGCCCGCCCCGGGCCTCTCTGATCGGGAAATGGTCGGTGGAATCTGCTGGTGCACAACAGCAACGATGCGTCCATCGGCCTGGATACAACCCAGGAACAAGGCGCGTAAATGGAATCATCTTTCAATATTGACGAAGCCCAGGCGCAAGCGGCCTCACCCCAGCGATTCCTGCGTCGTGACTTCCTCAGTGCGCATGTGGTTGAAGTCGGCATCTCGCTGCAAGAGCAATTCGGCACCAAATATGCGGCGGCTTACCTGAAAGACAATTTCATCCATCTTGACGTTGCCCAGCGCGTGCTGTTAAACCCGGCGCAACGCCGCCGTTATTCCTGAACCTGCTGGCCGCTTGCGTTCAGTGACCAGACGCTTTTGCATCAGCCACGGACCCGCTTTTCGCTGTGCGGGTTTGCAGCGTGCCCACGCTTACGGAAAACCCCGCTTGAGCAAGTCGGTGATGTGGTTGCCCGGAATGGCGTAGGTAATGCCGCTCGGGCTGGTGATGGCAGACTCCTTGATCCCCTTGACGAAAACCGAATTCACCACCGCGAGGACGATGCCGGTATCGGGGTCGTATACCGGACTGCCGCTGTTGCCCGGATAGGCAGTGCCGTCGAGCTGGAAGATCAGCGAAGGCGCATTGAGTTGGGCGATTGCCTTGGCATCGAGCCGGTTCGAATTGCGTGCCGGCAGCGCCAGCGGCGCAATCGAGGCAATCATGGCGCGATGGGTCGAGTGAAACGGCCCGAGGATGAAACCAAGCGGAAATCCGGTAAATGCCACTTCCTGGCCTTCCAGCGCACGGCTGGAATCGCCAATCTTCATTGCCGGCAAGGGTTCACCGGCGCTCATGCGCAAATGCACCAGATCATGTTCGCGGTCGACCGCCACCACGGTAGCGGCGCGAAACGTCACCGATGTGCCCGAGCCGGTGATGATGCCCAGGGTTTCGCGATTTTCCGTATCGACGACATCGGGAATCACATGGGCGTCGGTGATCACGCTCATGCCATCGCCGACGGCAAATCCGGTGCCGCGAAAACTGATCGGTGGACTGCGGGTACGCTGGTAGGTGCCGATGCCGACCACCGAAGGCTTGATTTCCTTGATGGTCTTGCTCATGTCCGCAGACCTGGCTGCAACCGGCGCCAGCAGCAGCACCAGGCAGACAACACTGATCCATGACAGCGCCTGGCGGCACCATGCCGGCAAAATGTCATGCAGGCGCTCGGTCAAACCTGCAACGCCGGATGGGTCAGCAGGCAGAGCGCCGGCGTAACATGGGGGCAGGGCACAGGAAGAGGCGTTCAAAGGCATCTTTCATGATTGAAAAGCGTTGATTGGAAAACGGTACGGATCGTGCGTGGAGCAGGCGCACTCAGTGTGCGGACCTCGCCTGGACCAGGTGCAGACCGACCGCAGACCGACCGCAAACCGACCGCAAACCGACTGCAAATGTAGCGCATGTCAAGAGCAAGGCAGGACTGAACCTGAAACAGGCCTGCGCGCACGATTGACATGACTGCTTGCCAGGTGTCCGGGCTGCCCGGGTACGGTCCAGGCTCAATGGGCACGCATCAAGCCAGGAACCTGCGCAAACGCGGCATCCACCCTCGGGCATGCTGTCACTGTGCCATTATGCATCAGCGCCAAGGTGCCGGGGTGGCCAAATTTGACAGTGCGGTCTTCAAGGCTGCGCTATTGCGCCAGGAGTGTTCCAGCCTGGCCTGCTCAACCTTGATTGCGCAGACGGCCGGTAATACCCGGCTCATCCTTGGGCGGAAACATGAAGTGATAGAAAGTGGAACTCTTGCCGTGCATTTCATACAAGCCGCCGAATTGCTGGATCTGCTCCTGCATGTAGGACATCTCCAGGCGCAGCAGAACCGCCGGGGCATTGACGCGGGTACACATGCGTTCGCTGCCCAGCGGCTTGAAACCAAGCATGCGGCGGTAGAACATGACATGGCGCGGATTCACCTCGATGACCCAGTCGGTAAAATCGTGTATGTTTTTCGTGTACATGTACATGATGTGAATCAGCGCGGCAAACACGCGCTTGGGCGTGTTTTCATCGATGGCCAGCTTCGACGGTTCCGACAGCCTGCGGCCCTGCTCGCGCAAGACTTTCAATTCATCGGGAAAGTTTTCATCGGCAGGCAAGAGCCGGTCGGGTCGATCCAGCCGCAGCGTCATGGTGCCAACTGCCTTGTCGTCCGTGATGGCGATGAGATTGATCACATCCGGTTCTTCCACCATCGGGGAGTCGACGTCGTAACCACGCCACTCGTAGCGTTTCTTGATCAGCAGGCCCGCTTTTTCGCGCAAGCCGGCAGAGTTGGCAAGACGGATACGGAAGGCTTCCAGATCGGACTGGTTGGTCTTGCCATCGTTCTCGCCTTTACTGTTGAACAAATCGCCGGATTCATGGTCATCGCGCGATTGCTGTTCAATGACTTGCTCGGCCACGACCAGCGGCGGCACGTTGGCATGGCCTTCTTCTGCAGCAATCGTTGGTTCGGCATTCAGCATGGGCATCTCGCTCGGTTAGGCGGTCCAGGACAAATGTGTGGACAAGAAATTATGCCATAAAAAGTTGTCTCGAGGAAATTATATCTGTCTGAACACGATTCGGCAGCCATCGTTGCAAATCCGACACATTCTCATGCCGGGATTGCAAGGCGTGCCGTGCGGTGTTCCATCGACTGTTCTTTTTATGTTTCCCTGGCAACCAAGCACTGAAACCTGGAATGGTTGCCCTTGCTACATCACGCCACGTTGGCATCAACGTCACTGTTGGTTAACGGCGCTGAACGCTTTTACTGAAGGATGTTGAGGTAAAAAATCTGCAAGACGTTTCGGGAATGTTCAGCCAGCCAGCAAGCGACCGGTCAAGCCGCGCTCATCATCGGGA
>JBPBPY010000189.1:0-9934 GCA_050954505.1 Janthinobacterium lividum | reverse complement strand
GCACATTTCCGAACGCATGTCCTGGAAGCTGTCCACGGGTGGCACCGGGAAGTAGCCGCCCTTGACGGTCGGACGATGGCCGCTGTTGCCGCCTTCGATCTTTTCACCGGTGCTCCACGAAGCTTCGTCCGAATCGATTTTGACGAAACAGCCCGACATGTCGATCTTCCAGCGCACGCTGTCGAAGATGAAAAATTCAGGTTCCGGACCGAAGTAGGCGGTGTCGCCCAGGCCGGAGGATTTCAGGTACGCTTCGGCGCGCTTGGCGATCGAGCGCGGGTCGCGGTCGTAACCCTTGCCATCCGATGGTTCGATGACATCGCACTGCATGAACAGCGTGGTCTCTTCCATGAACGGGTCGATGTTGGCGGTATTGGGATCAGGCATCAGGATCATGTCCGATGCTTCGATGCCCTTCCAGCCGGCGATCGAGGAACCGTCGAATGCATGGCCCGATTCAAACTTGTCCATGTCGAAATGGGATACAGGCACCGTGACGTGCTGTTCCTTGCCACGTGTATCAGCGAAACGGAAATCAACGAATTTGACTTCGTTGTCTTTCACCATTTTCAAGACTTCTGCGGCCGTCATTGCCATGCGTATCTCCTAAATTAGACAAAAAATACTGAAATATTGGGCACCGGTCCGTCTGTGACGGCGGTCCGGAAAACTGGAATCTGGATCAGGCCAGGCGTGTCGTGCGTCTTTTCCACCGCGCCGGTGATGACGCCACGCTCACGCTACAGCACTTGCTTGAATCAGAAAGAAGTCAGAACAGCAATAGCAGTTTCCATGCCATCACCACGCGGCTTCTTTGCTGGCAAGTAAAGCAAGTCGGCGCTATTTTAGTGCAAGCGCCATAAAATGTTTTGGTCTTTCTGGCAAGCAGGCGTAACTGAAAAAGTTTGCCCTGCAATGGTGCGAAGGGCGCATTATTGCATCGAGTTGGTGCGAATGGAAATATTTGCCAGAGCGCACTCTTGACAGCAACCGATAGCCATTTCGTGCAGCGCTACCGCGATGGCATTGCTTGAGCGCTGCTCACAGTGCTTGCGCACCTTGCGCACAACTGGAAACGGCTCGTTATAATTGGTCATGAACACGCAAATCGAAACCTCGCTGGCGGTCGCCCGGCAGCGCGTTGCGCAAGGCAAGCTGCCGTATGCCGGCGCCGTCCTGCCTGCCGAAGCATGGGCCCTGTTGTCCAACCCCGAGGTGGTGCTGGTCGACGTGCGCACGAGCGCCGAACGCGCATGGGTCGGCAAGGTCATGCTCGAAGGTGCCCGACATGTGGCAGTGGAATGGAATACCTGGCCTGCGGGCACACCCAACCCCCGCTTCGTCGAGCAGTTGCGCGAGCTGGTTCCCGCTGCGCAAACCGAGCCGGTGCTGCTGTTTTTGTGTCGTTCGGGGGTGCGTTCACGCAGCGCTGCCATGGCGGCAACGCAAGCCGGCTTTACACACAGCTACGACATTCTGGAAGGATTTGAAGGCGACAAGGATGGCAACGGCCACCGCAAGACGGTTGCCGGCTGGTGCAAGGCCGGTTTGCCCTGGGTGGGTGCCTGAAGCCGCAGGAGGCGACGGGAAGCGGCGGAAAGCGGCGGGACGGCGCCCAGCACCCGGCGCCCAACGCCCTGCGCCCAAAATCATTTATCCAGTTTTACCGCATGTTCGCGCGTGGCATGGAATGTCAGTTGTGGCCAGCGCTCCTGGGTCAGCTTCAGGTTCACGCCCGAGGTGGCCAGGTAAGCCATGTTGCCACCGGCATCGATTGCCAAGTTGTGACCGGCAGCGGATTTTTCAAAGTCGGCCATCACCCGTTTGTCGTCGCAGGAAATCCAGCGCGCGCTGCTGATGCTGGTGCCCTCGAAGACGGCATCGACGCCGTACTCGTTGAGCAGCCGGCTGGCCACCACCTCGAACTGCAGCACACCGACTGCACCCAGCACCAGCTCACCACTGTTGACCGGCTTGAACACCTGTACCGCGCCCTCCTCCCCCAGCTGCTGCAAGCCCTTGTGCAGTTGCTTGATCTTTAAGGGATTGCGTATGCGTACGGCGCGAAAGAAGTCTGGTGCGAAGTAGGGAATGCCGGTGAACTGCAGCAGCTCGCCTTCCGAAAAACTGTCGCCGATCTGCATGTTGCCATGATTGGGCAGGCCGATGATGTCGCCGGCATACGCCTCTTCGACCTGCTCGCGGCTGGCAGCCATGAAGGTGACCACGCTGGACACCCGCACATCACGGTTCAGGCGCAGGTGGCGTACTTTCATGCCGCGTTCGAAACGCCCCGAGCACACCCGCAGGAAGGCGATGCGGTCGCGATGGGAAGGGTCCATGTTGGCCTGGATCTTGAAGACGAATCCGCTGAACGGCACCTCGTCGGGCGCCACGGCCCGGATGGTGGCATCGCGCTCGCGTGGCGGCTGCGCCCAGTCGAGCAGCGCATTGAGGATTTCGCGCACACCGAAGTTGTTGATCGCCGAGCCAAAGAATACCGGCGTCAGCGTACCGGCCAGAAAGGCCTCGAGTTCGAACGGATGCGAAGCGCCATGCACCAGTTCGACTTCCATTTTCAATTGCTCGATCTCGAGCGGGAACATCTGCGCCAGGCGCGGGTTGTCGATGCCCTTGATGACTTCAAAAGTCTGGTCGGCTTTTTCACTGCCGGCGGCAAACAGCATGATTTCATCACGCATGAGGTGGTACACGCCGCGAAAACTCTTGCCCATGCCGATCGGCCAGGTCACCGGCGCGCAGCGGATGTCGAGCACCGACTCGAGTTCATCGAGCAGTTCGAGCGGATCGCGGGTTTCGCGGTCCATCTTGTTCATGAACGTGATGATGGGCGTGCTGCGCATGCGGCAGACATTGAGCAGCTTGATGGTTTGCGCTTCCACGCCCTTGGCCGCATCGATGACCATCAGTGCCGAGTCGACCGCGGTCAATACCCGATAGGTATCTTCGGAAAAATCCTGGTGACCCGGCGTATCGAGCAGGTTGACCACATGGTCGCGGTACTCGAACTGCATGACCGAACTGGCCACCGAAATACCGCGCTGCTTCTCGATTTCCATCCAGTCGGAAGTGGCATGCCGGCCGCTCTTGCGGGCCTTGACAGTGCCGGCCAGCTGGATGGCGCCCGAAAACAGCAGCAGCTTTTCCGTCAGCGTGGTCTTGCCCGCATCAGGATGGGAAATGATGCCAAAGGTGCGCCGGCGCGCCACTTCGCGTGCGATCTGCCCGCGCGAAACCTGGCGCAGTTCGGCGCCGCTGTCGTCAGGCGTATCGGCCAGGGTGGCACTGCCAGCGTCGAATGGGGAAGTTGCGGAAGCCGAATCGGCATCCGCTGCGGTTTCTGGAAGTTCGGAATGTGTGGGCATGGCAGAGGCAGGCGGAGTCAACCGGTGATTATAGCAGCGCCGCAACGCCACCTGCGGCACTGCGCTGATTCAGGCATTCCGCTGTATCACGGCAAAGCGCCCCTGCCATTCCGCGTCAATCGATCTCGCTATTGCTTTCCCTCCTGTCGACGCCGGCCACCTTGCCAGCCATGATGGGTGCCGGAGCGCCGCCGCCTCCGTTGGCGCGGGCCGCTTGCGCGCGCGGACGGCATTGCTTGCCGCTGATGCGAAAACGTTTGCGCCGGTCTCCCATCAAACCGCGCAAGTCGCGAATCGACAGGTCGGTGACTTCATGCATGCGAATCAGCATCGAGGCACCCACCGGCAGGCGCCGGTGACGGATCTTGCTGATGACCGGCGGCGCCACTTCCAGCGCTCGCGACAGAGCGGCATCGTTTTTCAGGTTCAATTTCACGAGCAGCGAAGCGAGCAGTTGATCCGGATCGTATTCGAGCGGAACGGTCTTTTTTCCCAAGGTCATTTTCAATCTCACATGTTGTTGGAGTAATTTGATTGTGACTTTTGGTATTGAAACTAGTTTGACTTTCCACAATATTGAGAAGAAAGATGGGCGGGAAGTGCACGGTATCGAGCCGAATGCAGGCTGCACACTGTCCGCCCTGACCCCGACGGCAGGTCCGCTCGGCGTGCAGGTCCGCTCTCGGCCTGCACATTTACTCTTGGCCGGCACATCCGCTGTCAGCCAGCACGTCGGCAAGCAGCCGGAAAGTGCGCTGTCAGCCCGCCCTTCCGGTATCGGCCGCCACCAGCAGACTGCAGCGCAATTTCTCGACCAGCAGCGTGTCCATCGACCCACGCCACCAGCGCAATGCCCAGGGTTTCTGGCGCGAGTGGCCAACGATGACGAGGTCCACAGCAAGTTTGCTGGCCAACATCTGGATGATGTCGACCGGCTCACCGACCTCGAGATGATTGACCACATACAGGCCGGCTGCGGACAGCAGCGCATGGCCGGCGGCGATCTCCTGTTCCATCTTCTGCTTTTCCGCCGCCATGCCCTCCTCCACCGTCAGCACTGCAGCGGCGGCATATTCACCGACCAGGAGATAAGGCGGCGGTGTCATGACCACCACCAGATGAATTTCTGCAGCGCTGCCCGGCGACAGTCGTATGCATTCGTTGAGGGCGAAACGGCTCTCGGGCGTGCCGTTGTAGGCAACCAGGATTTTGTTGTACATGAAAACCTCCGGACGATGTGCGGACAACTGTCAGGGACACAATGCAGTAGCGATGCTGCATTGGGAAGTATGTACCAGATTCCTGCATGCCGGTAGTACGTCCGGGCTTTCCGCACTCAAGAAAATCTGCCGGCCCAGCATCCGGTTTCAACCGTTGACGGGCGCCTGCCCATGCTGCCGACGGCTGACAGCGATAACGCCTGCACGCCGAACTTGCAGCGCGTCAAACGGTTGGCGAATTGCCGCCAGTCCGGACCAAAATCGCACGGCCAGGCGCGCTTGCCTGACAGCGCTGGTGGTATTCTGCCGCACACCATCCTGCGCGGCATTGCTGCTGCGGTCGATGCCATGGCGCTTTCGCCACCATTATCGAAAGGATGTCAGGTATGTCCTCTGCATGGGAATGTTTTCACCGCTCGATGTATATCCTGGTCGGACCGGGCCTGCAGCAGGAACGGCTGTTGAAGGCATGGCAATCGAATCTGGCCCGCTTGGCCAGCAAGGACGTACCGGCTGAAATCCGCACCGAATTTGCCGGACTGGCCAAGGTTATGAACGGCGCTTGTGCTGCAGTGCAGGCCGATGGGAATGCGAATGCCGATGCCAATACCAATGGTAATCCCGCGATCAAAGCCGAGGCGCCCGCTTCAGTGAGCGATTCAATGAGCGATTCAATGAGCGATTCAGTGAGCGAGCGCGAGGTGGTGGCCTTGATCCATGGCGTCATCCGCATGTACGACGTCATCACGCGCTACCAGCCAATCAACATCCATCCGGACTTCGATGCTGCCGGCCGGTGAAAGACCCTGGCGTGTGTCCGCGTCATCGCCCGGCTTCATCGAGATAGGTTTGCCAAAACGCGCGCTGCTCCGGATCCAGGGCTTGCCCAGCTGCGCGCTCCCTGAGCATCGATTCGACCGCCAGGCGCACGACCCGATGGATGTCGAAATGCGTCAACGGATTGTTCAAGCCGGGAGAAAACGCTTTGGCATACGGTGTTCCCGCTACCAGCTGGCCATCGAACGTCCCGCTTTGCTGTTGCCACGTCAAGGCTTGCTGCTTGATCTGTTCGATCAGCGCCGTGCAGAATGACAGCATCAGCGCCTTGCCTGTTGGCGGCGCCTGGCGATAGGCATTACCGTTCAAAGCCATGCGCACCGCACCGGTAAACAGGGCCTCGATTTCGAATGGCCGGCCACGGCTGAGCTGGTCGGTATCGGCCAGCATGTCCTTGATTTCCTGTGCAAAGGCTTTCTGCTCCGGGGCTGTTGCCAAGGCATCCATCATCTGCGGCAAGATCGTGTACAAGATATCGCGTGCATATCCAGGCACGCTGGAACAGCTCATCGCATGAAAAATGGCGTCATGCATTTCAGCGAAGGCATGGCCGGCAATCTGATCATGTGGCGTGAGCAGGTTGCTCAGGACGTGCTCGTGATACGTGGTCACCGGATGTTCATACGCGGCATGCATCTTGCGCAAACGTGTGGCGTCGCCGGAACCGAGCAGCATGGCCGGCTGGCTGACCTCCCGCGCGCTCTTGAGCGGCGTCATGCAGGTCAGGAAGCGTTGCAGAAAACCATATGAAGGCTGTGAAAATGAAGCGTTCTGCCCTTCATAGCGGAAATTGAACAAGGGATGCTGGGCACTCTTCTTGAACTGGTCGAACCACCATTCCTGGCCAGACAGGTATTTGCCGAATGCGGCGGCGACTTTTTTCGGCACCTGCACAGTGAAAAATACCTGCAGGTTGGCTGGCAGCGTTTTCAGATCCCGCTCCAGATTGTCCAACCCGCTGGCCAGCGCTGCGAATGTCCTGTCGTTCCTGATCGCCTGGATCGATTCGAGGTAGGCGCGCCCCTGGGGCGTCATGCTGCCGAGTTCATCAAACAGATGATGAATGCTGACGACACCACCCTGCCCACCGGGCAAGGCGAGATTGCGGCGCTTGCCGGCCTTGCTCATGGCATAGCTTGCTGGTGGCTCGGCAAATTGCTTGCCCAGGTTGCGCAGGCTGACCGCGGTCTGGAATTCTGCCAGGCTCAAGCCGCCCGACCAGTGCGCATGAATCAGGAGATCGAGGTCGGTCGGTGCATCGGACTCGATAGCCACGTTGGCCCGACGCAAACCGGGTCCCAGCAAGGTGTCGAGCGAGGCCCATTGGCCCTGGCTCACCGCTGCTCCGAGCTCTTGCGCCAGCTGGCGCAGGCCCGCATTCTGCGCGATATGCCCAAGGGCCCGCTGGATGCGGACATTGCCGCGCACCAGGGCGAGACAGAACAAGGGGTCGCCAAAGTGCAGCGCGTGCTTGTCTGCCGACCGCAGGCTCTGGAGTGCTTGCTCGATTGTCTCGTGTGCAGGCACGGTTTTCGCAAAGATATCCACGCGCGGCTGCTGCAGATGGTTTCTGTATGCTCGCTGGATGACGCTCGCATGATGGTGCCGCGCCGGCCGCAGCGTCTTTTCCCGAGTCGGAGCGGCGCTGGCGGCGGGCAGGGCTGGCGCGTCTTCGGCAATCGCAGCAGGCCGGATGGACAGCGCTCGGTTCCCAATTGAAGTAGGCATGATGGACCAGGGCAGGATGGAAAAACAATGAGTGAACCCTGGAGCCGGTTTATATCCAGAAGATTTTCATATATCGATGCGCGGCAAGCGTTGCTTTGCAGCCGTCTTGCGTAGAACGGCCCGTCGATAAAGCAAAAAAAAGCCCGCGCACTTTTCAGCGGCGGGCTAAATCCAACCTTTGGAGGGTGGAGGAGACAGCTGAACTATAGCCGCGCAGACAGGGCCAGTCTGCTTTCCGTTTCTGATAGCTGATATGGTTTTCGATGATGAAGGCCGACGTCAAGCGGCTCCAAGAGCCGGTGCGCGATTCATTGACGATCGTAATCGCGGCGTTTCCTGGGATCGAGCAAGACCCGGTGCGCCACTTCCAGGCTGACCATGCGGTCCTGCATGTAGGCAGCCGCAACCCGGGTGCCATGCAGGGCCTGCATCAATATGCCTTCCTTGACAAACCGCGCAGTGCTCCAGTCACTGCGCAAAGGCGCCGACGCCAGCTGCGGTCGACCCGATCGTTCGTACTGCATTGGGGTATTCATTTGCATGATCATTCATTTCCTCCTGACGCCGCCGGCCAGGTTTCGACTATCTGGTGCGACAAAATTATCGTTCCAGTGTACAACGAAATTGTAAAATCCCCAATATTGTTGTAAATCTAGCAAGTAGTGAAACCAAGTAGTGCAAACCAGCCGCTACCATTCATCGATCCTGCGCTGCAGTGTCCCTACCGGCGCACCGCCACCGCACCGCCACCGCATTGACATCTCCCTGTACCGCAGCCATGCCAATGCCATTACACTGGCGCAGGCTGCATGGCAGATGCAAAGCGAACGCAGCGCTTCAGCCGCGCAGCACCACGACAAAACCCGAGGAGAATGCTCTTGAAACTGCCTTTGTTGATCCTGGCTGCATTTGCCGCCGGCTGCCTGTTGACGAACATCGTTTTGCCTGTGCACACTGCCAATGCCCAGGACCGGACCCAGATCATGCTGACGCCGAAATCCCGCTTCGAGCATGTGGTAGCCGGCGAAAACATCTGGATGTTCGATTCAGCCAGCAACCAGATGATTGGCTGCCATTTCGGCGGCAGCGGTGGCACACAGCTTTCCTGCGACAAGGCCAAGCTGCCCTGAACGAAACATGCGACCATGAAAAAACCGCCGGGTGCAGCATGCACCACGGCGGTTTTCAGTCTTGCGCTCCGGTGCGTGTGCCGGTTCGGATGCGGGTTCAGATGCCGGCTTTGCTCGCCATGTGAGTCCGCTGGGTGTCCAGCACCACTTCAGGCTCATCGGCCTCCAGCTCGGTTTCATTGTTGAGCTGGCGCTGCAGGCGTGCTTCATCAAGATCGCCGGTCCATTTGCCGACCACCACGGTTGCCACGCCATTGCCGACCAGGTTGGTCAGCGCCCGGGCTTCCGACATGAAGCGGTCGATGCCAAGGATCAGCGCCAGGCCGGCTACCGGTACATGGCCCACCGCCGACAGGGTTGCCGCCAGAACGATGAACCCGCTGCCTGTCACGCCGGCAGCGCCCTTGGAAGTCAACAGCAGGACCAGCAGCAGCGTGATTTGCTGCGTGATGGTCATCGGAGTATTGGTGGCTTGGGCAATGAAGACGGCAGCCATGGTCAGGTAGATCGATGTGCCATCCAGATTGAAGGAGTAGCCGGTTGGAATCACCAGGCCAACCACGGATTTTTTCACGCCCAGGTTTTCCATCTTTGCCATCATGCGCGGCAGCACCGATTCCGAGGAGGACGTGCCCAGCACGATCAGCAGTTCTTCCTTGATGTATTTGACGAACTTCCAGATCGAGAAGCCGTGGAACCTGGCAATCAATCCTAGCACGATGAACACGAAGAAGAAACAGGTCAGGTAGAAGGTACCCATCAGCTTGCCCAGCGAGAGCAGTGAACCGACACCATACTTGCCGATGGTGAAGGCCATTGCACCGAAGGCGCCGATCGGTGCCAGCTTCATGATGTAGCTGACAATGACAAACAGCACATGCGACGTCTTTTCCACCATGTCGAAAACCATGGTGCCGCGGCCGCCGAAGCGATGCAGCGCAAAACCGAACAACACGGCAAACAGCAGGACCTGCAGGATCTCGCCCTTGCCGAATGCATCGAAGACGGTGTTGGGAATGATGTTGAGGATGAAGTCGACGGTGCCGACCATCTTGCCCGGACCGGTGTAGGCGGCAATGCCCTTGGTATCGAGCGAGGCGACATCGATGTTCATTCTTGCACCCGGTTGCAGCACGTTGACGATGATCAGGCCGACGATCAGCGCCACCGAACTGACCACTTCGAAATACAGCAGGGCCAGGCCGCCGGTCTTGCCGACCTTCTTCATGTCTTCCATGCCGGCGATGCCAACCACCACGGTACAGAAAATGATAGGCGCAATGATCATCTTGATCAGCTTGATGAAGCCATCACCGAGTGGTTTCATGGCGGCGCCGGACTCGGGGTAGAAATGCCCGAGCAGCACGCCAATCACGATCGCAAACAGGACTTGCGCGTAGAGTGATTTGTAAAGGGGTTTTTTGGCCATAGGTCTTCTCCGGAAGTACACCTGGAAGAGTGAATGTCGATGTCATCCACTGTCGATTTTGCGCCATTATAGAAGTTTGCGAACGGCTGTGCACTTCTTATTATGGCTAGGGCGTGTCCTCAATTCAGTTTAAGCCAAATAAAAGTGCAAGCCAGGAAGAGAATCGCTTTGAAATTCCTAGCCAGTTTTTCGAATCGTGTGGCG
>JBPBPY010000173.1:0-9945 GCA_050954505.1 Janthinobacterium lividum | reverse complement strand
CCCAGCACTGCACCGGTTTCACCATTGACGAGACCCGTATAACCCAATGTGCCACCGCTGAAGGCCAAGCCGTCGTAGATCTTGGATGCATTGGCGACGACTGCAAGCGCCGCTTTCGAAACCACCAGTGAACCGGTATTGAAGGCGATGTCATAGTTGGCCGAAGTCAGTCCACCCGGGGTAAGCGCGTAGCTTCCAGCACCAATCGCACCTTGCGATGCGCCGTTGAAGGTTGCCGTCCCACCCAGCACCGCACTGGTTTCACCATTGACAAACCCGGTGTAGCTGAGCGTGCCCCCATTGAACGCCAGCCCGTCATACGTCTTCGATGCATTGGCGACAACTGCAAGCGCCGCTTTCGAAACCACCAGCGCACCGGTATTGAAGGTAGGGTCGTAGTTGGCGGAAGTCAGTCCGCCAGGGGTAAGCGCGTAACTTCCCGCACCGATCGCGCCTTGCGAAGCACCGTTGAAGGTTGCCGTGCCAGAGAGCGCTGCACTGGTTTCACCATTGACAAAACCCGTATAACCCAAGGTGCCACCGCTGAAGGCCAGACCGTCGTAGGTCTTGGACGCATTGGCGACGACGGCAAGCGCTGCTTTCGAAACCACCAGAGTACCGGTATTGAAGGTGATGTTGTAGTTGGCCGAAGTCAGTCCACTGGTCATGATCGCATAACTTCCCGCACCAATCGCACCCTGCGAAGCACCACTGAAGGTCGCCGAGCCTCCCAGCACTGCACCGGTTTCACCATTGACAAGACCCGTGTAACTTAAGTTTCCGCCGCTGAAGGCCAGACCGTCATACGTCTTTGACGCATTGGCCACGACAGCCAGGGCGGCTTTCGCAATGGTCAAGGAACCCGTGTTGAACGTGATGTCGTAATTCGCCGAGGTCAGTCCACTGGTCGTGATTGCATAGCTGCCAGCGTTGGTGGCGCCTTGCGCGGAACCGCCGAATGCGGGCATGCCACCCAGTACCGCACCGGTTTCACCATTGACCAACCCGGTGTAGCTAAGCGTACCGCCATTGAACGCCAGCCCGTCATACGTCTTCGATGCATTGGCGGCGACTGCCAGCGCCGCTTTCGACACTGTCAGCGTGCCACTGGCATATGTGAGAGTGTAATTGTCGGAGCTCAGACCACCAGGGGTGATGGCGTAGGTGCCGGAGTTTATGGCATTTTGGGAGCTGCCGGTATAACTCGGAGTACCGGTCAGAACCGACGCAGTTTCGCCATTCACAAACGCGCTGTAAATGACGCCATTGCCGCCTGTGTAGCCTAACCCGTTATAGGTCTTGGTGTCGTTGTTGGCCGTGATGGTCAAGGCTGCTTTGTTTACGGTCAACGTTCCAGTGGACTGGTAATTGAAAACATAGCCGCTGCTCGACGTCAGCGTACCCGCGGAAACCGTAATTGCATAGGGACCACCGCTGACGCTCGCCGTTGCCGCCGAGCCCGCTGAGGTCAAACTGGCCGTTCCGCTGAACGTGCTGCTGGCGGTATCACCAAGGTAGGCGTTGGCGGCGCCTGTCTGCAGGCCACTGATGACATAGCCCCCAGCGAGCGCACTGGAATAATCGACGCCGTAAGTCTTGCTCAGACTGGTGCTGGCCGAAACGGTAAGCGTAGGCGAATAGCTGAACACGTAACGATTTCCGGTCGGCAAGACGTTGGCGCCACCGGCCGCATAGGACGTGTTCCAGATTGCCGTATTGGCGCTATCGAGGCTACCAAAAACGTCACTGCCCGGTTGTGACGAGTACACCAACCAGCGCCCGGCGCCAGACAGGACGATGGCCCCAGAGCCGGCATTGTTGATGAAGTTTCTGCCGGCACCCAGAACCACTGCATTGCCGCCGGCTGCCGATGAAATCACGCTGCCGTAACCGAGAACGATGTCAGCTGCAGCACCGCTGACCAGACTGATCATGCCGGAATTCGAGCTACCGGAAATAGTGCCAGCGTTGGTCAAGGCGCCGCTCGCAGTTGTCAGGGCGATTGCGCCCGAGCCGCCCGCACCTTGTGAAATCGTGCCGTTATTGGTCAACAGGCCGTTGCCTGAGGTCGCGAGATAAAGGTTTCCGCTGCTGGTGGAAGTGACCGTTGCGCCAGTGGCGATGACCAGGTTGTTCGCACTTGCCGGCGCCAGTGACAGGTTGCCCGAAAACTCCGTGATGGAGCCAGCAATATAGATTGCGGTTGCCGCAACCGATCCAGCAGCATCGGTCACCAAATTGGTGCCTGTGGTAGTGAGTGTGGTATTGGCCACGAGGTTGACGGCCTTGCCAGTGCTGGCGGAATTTGAACCAGTAACCGTGATCCTGCCCGCACCGCTGGAAATGAGCGCAGTGTTGCCGGAGAAATTGACGCCGAACTGGTTTGAATCCGAAGTCGTGCCACTGATGGCGCCTGTTCCAGTGCCCACGTCGAAGGTGTCGCCGCTCAAAACAACGCCGGTATAGCCACCCGCGTTGGCGGCGGTGAGTGACAGGGCGCCGTTGCTGGTGACGACGACATCATCGGTCAAGCTGATGGCGCCGCTATTGGAGTTCAGACTGATACCCTTGCCGTTGCTGCCGGTGATCGTTCCTTTGCCCAGCGCCAGGGTACCGTTTACGCCGATAGCGATATCCTTGCTGGTACCGCCGCCGGCGCCGGTCAGGTTGACCATGCCTGTGCCACTGGTGAAAAATGCTTCCACGCCGGTTATGTCAATACCATTGGCAGTGCTTGATTTGCCGGAGAACGACATGTTGCCAGTACCGTTATTGGTTAGCCACAATGTACCCGAAGCCCGGATGCCGGTGCCTTTGGACGCAGTGTCGCCACCCGTGATGGTCAGATTGCCGCTGCTGGTTGTCACGTTCAGCTGGTCGGAAAAAAATAAGCTGGCCGCGGTCGAAGCGCTGGAGGTGGATTTGCCAACGATGCTCACATTGCCGCTGTTGGACACCACCGCATAGTTCGAGATGATAATGCCGTTTCCAAGGTTCGAGATGGCATTGACCGCCAGCGTGCCGGTGCTGCTGTTGTTGTAGGCAGAGGTACCTTGCGACATCAACATTGCGCTGCCGCTGTTGGCGCTGGCGTTGATCAACAGATTGCCGGAGCCGGCATTGTTGAAGGTTGTGTTGAACGACTCAATGCCCGAACCCAACCCGGCAAGCGTGGATGAAAAACCCGTCAGCGTGAGGTTGCCATTATTGGTGATCGAAACCGTGGTACAGCCAGCGGTGCAGAATCCCAGGCCGGTGAACATGGTGCTGAAACCGTTCAGACTGCTGGTCCCGGAAGACGTCAAGGACGAAGCCGCCGAGGCCAGGATGCCGCGCGCATTATAATAATCGACGCTGTTACCAACGCCGTTGATGCTCACACTGCCAGTGCCAATGGAGGATAAAACATTCACTCCGTTCAAGCCTACCCCGGTCCCACCGGTGGCCAGGCCAGTGATTGTAGCCGTGCCAATGCCGACACTGATGGTAGTGTCGCTCAGAGTGATGGCATTGTTGCCCGCCGTGCCGCCGTGTGACACCAGACCCAGATTGCCGCCATTGGTGGACAGCGTTGCGCCGCTTACGCCTATGCTGTTGGAGTATGAGTACAAACCGAAACTGCCGACTGCACCAGTGGCGGTGATATTGGCGCCCGAATTGACCGTCAAAGCGTTATTCGACCCCAGGTTCAGGCGGCTGGCGCTGGACCAGGTAACCGGTGCGGCAACGCTCAGCGAACCATTGCTGGTGGCGACCAATACGCTGCTCACGCCGAGCAGGTTTTGCAGCGTGGTGGTATTGATGACGGCGGAGGAATCGGCTGCGGTTGAAACGGTCAGGTTGCCGCCGCTGGTGCCCAGTATGGTGGTGCCGGCGCGCAAGGTCGGTGTCAGGCCAGGGGGCGTGTACCAGGTGCTCGCGAAATCCAGGTAGCCAAAGCTGGACTGGGTTTGCATTGCCGCCGACGTGAGGCCGGTCACATTCGTCACAGTGCCGACATTGTAGCTCACGCTGAGGGACTAGCCTGTCGTCTCCTTATTCCAGTAGGCGTTGCTGATCGTACCGAAATTGGCGCCGACCAGGCCAGCGACACTGTTGGTCCCGGACACCGCGCCGGTTGCATAGGAACGTGCAATCGTGCCGGTCGCAAAGTTCTGCCCGACCAGGCCTCCGTTGTCATACCCACCTGCGAGCCCGGTCACAATGCCCGTCGAATAGGAGTCGGTCAACGTGCCCCCGTTCGCGCCGACCAGACCGCCGTTGCGCTGCGTGCCACCTGTTACCGTCCCTGTTGAGGAACTGTTTTTCACCACTGTCGTGGAGGAGTCCGAGCCGCCTACCAATCCACCGGTAGCGTAGTTGTAGCCGGTGACATGCACGGCCGATGCGCTGTTGGCAATCGATGCGGAACCCGTAAGCAGGCCAATGATGCCACCGATGTTGTCGTTGCCCGAGGTGGTGGTTGCCGTCACACTGCCCGTGGCAACGATGTTCGAAATAGTGCTTGTACCACCTGCCCTGCCAACCAACGAACCAACTCCGGCTGAGCCGCCTAAAACACTGACGTTCAGCAGCGACAGGTCGGACACCGTGGCATTGTAAGTCTGACCAAACATTCCGACACCAGCGGTGATGGTCGGTTGATTGATTGTCAGGTCGACGATGCTGTAGCCCAGGCCTTTCAACGAACCGGTAAATTGGCCCCCGCCCACGCCCACTGGCGTAAAGCCCTTGCCACCTTTCCAGCCGCTGGTGCTGCTGGCGTCAATGTTGCCAGCCAGGGCATAGTTGCCTGCCAGGTAGGCAGAGGAAGTGCCCATGCCTTGCAAGCCATAAATGTCTGTGAGCAGCCAGGGCGAGGCCGTTGTTCCGCTGCCGCCCGCAGCGCGCAGGAAGCTGGCGCTGCCGTTGATGGCAAAACTGGTGACATAGAAAGCGGGTAGCGACGCCGTGTTCTGAATCCAGTTACCCTGGTTGATGGCAAAGGCGCCAACGCTGATGGGCGCCGTCGCCGTGATGGTCTGGCCCGCGCCGGAGCTCAGTGTCAACCCGCCAGTGCTCGAGGCAGCGATGATGGGCGCGCTGATGGTGATGGCGCCAGCCGCATTGAGCGTGAGCGTGGTGGAATTTTTCCAGTACAGGTTATCGGCCACAGTGATATTGCCGCTCTGGCTCCCACCTGAACCCGTCGACACTGTAACATTGGCGCTGCCCAGCGCCGTTTGCAGCGTGCCGGTATTGATGATCGAACTGTTCCCGGCTGCAGTAAAGCCACCGCTGGTTGAATCTGCCGAACTGGAAATAGTGATATCGTAGGGGTCCAGGAGCAGGTTGCCGGTGGCGCCATGAGCCGACATTAAATTGGTGACGCCGCGGTAGTCGAGCAGGCCGGCAGACGAAACTTCGGCGTTGCCTCCATTGCCGCTGCTACCCAGCGCCTGTCCATCGATGGTGCCGGAAAACTGGGTCTTGGCATGCGACCAGACCGTCACATCGCCACCATTACCGCGGGTCTTGGAACTTGCCAGCAGTTTGCTGCCGCTATCGATATTGACGGTATCGGCCGTGACAATATCGGCCACCGCCGCACCGAGGGCACCCCCTCCTACCTGAATCTTGCCGCCGCCCCTGCCGCCTTGCGCATCCAGCGTGGCGCCGTTGAGTTCCACCGTAGCGCCACCAACAGCGATACTTCCACCGATACCGCTGCCTGGAGAAACATCGAGTACGCCAGCGACCTTGGTCTTGCCTGCCCCACCCCCGGCAGACAAAACGATCTTGCCATTCTGCAAGCTCGCTCCACCGGCCTCGATCACGCCACCATTGTTGACGAGGCTGGCCATCAACGTATCGCGCGCCAGCGGTCATCATCACCAGGCCGCCGGGCGCGACGATCAGTCCACGGTTTTCCGCCAGGGTGTCGAAGATGCTCCGGTCTACCTGAACCTTCATCAAACCGCTGTCGTTGAAATTCAATGTAACCGCATTGCCGCTGGCCAGCGCGACCGAACCCAGGTTTGCCTTGATGATGCCTTCATTAATTACCTTGCTGCCCAGCAAGGCAATGTATCCCCCGGTAGACGCATTGAGGCTGCCCTGACTGAGGATGTTGGCATTGCTTGTGCCGGCAAATTTGCGCGTGCCGGCGTCGATCTCGCCCACTAGATCCAGGGTCGATGCAACGAGGCCGCCCACATTGACCTGTGCAGACTGACCAAACCGGATGCCGCTTGGATTGATCAGATACACCTGCCCGTTCGCATTGAGACTGCCGAGAATCTGGCTGCCACTGCCGCCAAGTACCCGGTTCACAGCAATCGCGCTGGCCGAGGGCTGCACGAAATTGACCGTTTCGCCGCTGCCGATGTTGAAGCTGTTCCAATTCAGGGAAAGGTTCTTGCTCGCTTGCGTGACGGTGGTCACCGCCCCCGACTGGCTGATGGCACTGCTGCCAACCGTTACCACGCCGCCCGAAGGCGCCGCGAGCGCTGATTCCACCATTGTCGTCATCAAGAGCGCAGCACTCAGCTTCCATCCCCTGTTTACGCTGGCCGTGCCGGCACTTGTCCCCTTTCTGCGGGTACGCGCGCCTTCGGCGACAGGAACCAAGGAATTGGTTGCTGTGCTGCTGATGAGTCGATAGATTGCGTTCATGGCGCTAACAAAAGTGTTACAATTTCGGCAATCACGACTGTAACAATTACCACTCTGGAAAATTGCCTAAGCGCATTAATATATCATAAAGGAAATAATTTGCTCAGGAAAAAACATTGGCGCCAGGCCGTTTGCGTTAAATTTGCACAGACCTCAAGTTCGAATAATTCCTTGCGCGTATTTTCCGTTTGTTACGATAGTTAAATAAAACCTTTTGGCAGGAATAAATGCTTTAAACAAAAGTTTTTACTCGATGATTTCTACATTACAGCATGTAATTGAACCTTGAACTTCAGCGTAATAATTGACGGACTGGTATCAACGTGTTCCGGAATGGCGGACTGACCTGCAGTCAAGCAGGTTTGAGTTGAAAAGAGGCAAAAAAACCAGCCACGTGAACAGAGGCTGTATCGCAGGTTGAGAATACTAAGTGAATTCTGGAGGCGGGGGTCGGGATCGAACCGGCGTAAACGGCTTTGCAGGCCGCGCATCAAACCAGGGGAATCAATTACTTAGGTCATTTATGGCGAAAAGAGTGAGCTATTTTTCGACCTTCAACCCCGCATCGCACCGTACTGAATCAATCAATGGCGAAAAGAAAGCTGTACTTTTGCAACGAATAACTGCTAGGCTACAACTGTTCATCTATACAGTTAATTTGTTTGTCGCCTGGGGGGGTTTATTCTTGGAAACAAAGACGGGAAATACCAGTTCATGGGAAATAGAAGACGAGTCACAGGAAATGGCTTTATCTTACGAGTTTATGTCTAAAACGCAACGGGCTACCGTGTTACGTTACATGCAATATTGCGCATACCGACCAGATCGAGATACGCATCAGCATATGCAAAGCGAGATCGCAGCCATCTTTGAAGCTGCAAAACAGCTTCATTAAAACGGTTGTGTGAGCCTTGCAACCCGCATCAGCTCTGCCGTCGCTCCCTTGGTGCAATCGTTTCCGCAAACCTTCTGCGGTCGATCCATAGTAGGCACGCCGGCGCATTGACACGCTGGGAAGTGGTCACCTCCCCAACCCGCCAAAACCGCAGGCGTTCCTTGTAATACTTGGCCTGCTTGGGGTTGACCTCGATGAACAAGTCCGTGCAGCCGTGCTGGCTCATGATGTCGCTGGCCAGGCAGTACAGAACATCATGCGCGCCCCGGCTCTTGGGCGACTCCACGAATGCAAATTTGGTGATTTCCGCGCAAAGCCCCTTCACCGCCCGCCGGTCATCCAGATATTCCCGGTAGGCGTGGTCGGCCAGCAGGCCGGAGCCATCGTCGATCGTGACCGTCATGGTGCCGACTAGCGCCGCGCCCGACAGCACCACCAGCGTATGCGAGTTGTCGCCGGTTGGCAGCTCAGGCTGGCCATATCCTTCCTGGCCATACCGGTATGCCACGAGGGCGCCGGCCGCTGCGCGCAGCTCGGGCGTGTCAGCGACCTGGGCGCGCATCATTTAGTCAGGTTGTTGATCGTCGCATCCTTTACTTGCGATTGACGATTGGTGCCATAGAAAAACTGGAAGATTGATCCAAGGATGGATCCGATCAGCACGCCAAGAATGGTATCTGCCGTGCGCTGGCCGGTGGCCGGGATAACGCAGAATGTCACGCAGGCAAAATAGGCCATCGCAAAGATGGACCATGCTCCCGAAAACCAGTAGACGAATTGCTTGGAAAGCCGGTCCTCCTGGCCCAGCGCGGCTACCTGCATGGTGCGGGCGCTTTGACGGTCCAGCAGATACGCTTTCTCGAGGTCAGCATCCAGCGTCAAAGCTAACCGCTGGAATTCAGCCGCGGCTGCGGGATCGGCCTTGACGGCATCAAGCATATCGCCAGGCTCTGCTTTACCGGTCACCGTGCGCGCAATGTCGATCACCTGCGATGTGACAGCGCCGGCAGTGTCACTGCTGGTCAAACGCTTGACGAGGGCCGGGGCGAATTGAGATGCCAGGGCCAGGGCCACCGTGATTGGGTCCATTACGAATCCTCCGCTGCGTAGATAAGGTCTTGTGCCGCCCGATTGGCCCATCCGGCGCCAAAGGTTGGCCAAGTCGAAAGCTTGGTCCAGAACTTGATCCGATATGCCAGAAACAGCAGCAGCATGTCGGTGACGCTCTTGGCCTTTACCGCGGCGACGGTGATTGGGCCGATATGGCCATCGTCAGCCACGCCGGCTGCCCGCTGCAATAACCGCACGGCGGTTTCAATGCCATGGTTGACGGCGGCATCGAACGCTTGGAACGCAATGGCGCCATCGTATTGATCCATACTGCCGCGCTGCCAGAAGTCGCGCAGGTAGATCGCTTTTGCGTCGTTGCGAGTAAGCAAGCGAATGTTCAGGCTCGGATAACTGCGCTTGGAAATGCCCCATTGAGTTTCGCCGCCAGGGTCGGCTGAATTGTTGACATAGCCCCCTTCATTCGAAATCAGACGGTCAAATGCTTGATTGAATTCCATCATTTCCCCCAGAAAGATTTGCCCGGCGGTCCGGGCGGCCCCGGCGGACCTTGAATCCCTTGCGGCCCAGGCGCGCCACGTGGGCCGGGTGGTCCGCGCTTGCCGTCGGCGCCGTCTACACCGGCAATAATCTGCACCACTGGCGCCGCGGACTCCTTCGCCAACACTTCGAACGGCTCGCTGTACCATTCCACCTTGCTGTTTCCAAAAAAACCGTTGTCAATCGTCGCCACACCCCACACGATGTATGTGCCTGGACGCGTATCAGGCGGCACGATGTTGAGTTTGCTTGTGCTTCGGTGGCATCCGGGCTCGATCGAAACATCCAGTTGCGGTAGCAGGACGGAGACATTTGTCCGGGTGTTCTTGATGCTGTGTGTGGTGCTGTAACTTTGCGCTTTGTCAGACCTGCTGCATCGCTCGACCGCCAATTCAACAACTTGCCCTGGGTAGGCTTTGGAAATGACGTTGAATGGCAAATTCTGGTAATACAGAAACGGCGCCGCAAAGAATGTCGAATAGACCAGAAGGCTTGCAACGATCACGCATGTGACCGAAGTCACTTTGAACAGACCGTTGAGAACTTTTGATTGAGCGCTCATTTGAGATGGTCCTTCACATAGTTGAATATCAGTGTCGCCATGCCAGCAAACAGTGATCCAACCACACCAATGCCCCATTTCACAGCCTTGGCCCGCTCAATCTCAAGAGCGGCCATTCTCGTTTCCAAAGCCTTCAGGCGCTGGTCTCTCTCCCACTCATGTTGGGCATCTTCGATTGAATCAGTATGTCTTGGCATGGGCCGTCCTTATGGCAGCAGGATCGCTG
>JBPBPY010000288.1:0-9965 GCA_050954505.1 Janthinobacterium lividum | reverse complement strand
CGATATCTGTCAGGGTCTGGATGGAGACGCCTGCCAATGCACAGGTATCGACAACCCGAAGTCCGGCAGCTTTTCGGCCTGCGCGTATCGCTGCGCCAAAGTCTGCAACGATATCGATTTGGCCAAAATGTTCTGGTTTTCTCATGAGTGGCTCGCCATACTTAATTCTTGGATAGCAGAATTATATGAAGTTTTCGACACTGAAAGCAAAATATTCTGCTATAGAAGAATCATCCATGATCATTGCATAGAAAATACACTTTATTCTGCCATGCTGGAATCTAAAGAGTCGACGTAGATTCGGACAAAATCGCTACTATTCACCGGTTCACAGCCAGAACCGCAACGGCTACACGCCAAGATTAAAGATTGCATCAAACCAACAAGGGGAATTCTGCGCCACAATCATAGGGAGATAGCCCACAGATTCATCGACAGGAGATGCAAATGCTTTCGAGACGTAGATTTCTCCGTACAGGTAGTGCAACCTTGCTGGCCGGTGCCGTCCTGCCTTGGCCGGCTTTGAGCCTGGCCCAGGGCGGTGCGACGCTGGCACCGTTCAACCGCACCGATGCCCAATGGCGCGAGATGCTGTCGGCAGACCAGTACGATATTTTGCGTCGTGAAGGCACGGAACGGGCATTCAGCAGTGCGCTCAACGATGAAACGCGGGCTGGCATGTACGCTTGTGCCGGCTGCAGGCAAGAAGTGTTTTCTTCGGAAGACAAGTTCGACAGTGGCACCGGATGGCCCAGCTTTACCCGCCCCATCCCCGGTTCAGCAGAAATCCGCTACGACACCACCGTCAACGACACACTGCGCACGGAAGTGCACTGCGTGCGCTGCGAAAGTCACCTTGGCCACGTGTTCGAAGACGGACCGCCACCGACAGGTTTGCGATATCGTATCAATGGCTTGTCGCTGAGGTTCATTGCCAGGCAAGCCTGAGTGCCGCAGCAACGCTGGCGCGCCTGCAATCGGATCGAGCCGACTTATCACGAAAGATTGAAGTTTCCGTGAAGACTATGCGAGGGCTGCTGCGCGATAATCGGCTCACTCGATGCTCAGCAATCAAAACCAAGGGGAAAACATGATGTCCAGGCGTTCTTTCATCCGGGCCGGCAGCGCAGCCGTTCTGGCAGGTGTTGCCTTGCAATGGCGTGCTGTGACAGCAGCTGCACCCGCAGTTGCGGAAAAATTTACGTTCATGCGCACGGATGAACAGTGGCGCAAGATGCTGACGCCCGAGCAGTACAACATCCTGCGCAAAGCCGGTACTGAACGCCCTTACAGCAGCCCGCTGAATGACGAACACCGCATGGGGACATTTGCCTGTGCTGGCTGTGAGCAAGCCTTGTTTTCATCGAATACCAAATTCGACAGCGGCACCGGCTGGCCGAGCTTCTGGCAACCCTTGCCAAATGCCGTGGTCACCAGCACCGATAGCACACTTGGCATGGTGCGCAGTGAAGTGCATTGCAAGAACTGCGGCGGTCACCAGGGCCATGTGTTCGATGACGGCCCGAAACCAACCGGCCTGCGTTACTGCATGAATGGTCTGTCCATGAAATTCAATGTAGCGAAAACCTGATTTCCATCTGTCTGCCCAGGAGACCTCGCGGCGCAAGCCGCGAAGACAACAGCCAGGATGAATTGATTGGAAAGGCGGCACGGCCGCCTTTGTTGTAACCGCTAAGTCCATCCCGTATTACACGCAATTTGCGCTGCAAGATCGATGTTGATGCGTTTACACAACATTGCTAAAAATATCAACATTGCACTGCACAATTCAAAACCCAGGGGCGTAAAATGAGTCCAGCGCAACAGCGATGGGCTTGCCGGCTTGTCGACTATCCTGGCATTGGCACAGTACAAATCCATCGCCTGGACGCCATTGCGCCAAACTTCCCTATCCAAGCAGTACTGCCTCTAATCGATGCAGCAAAGTAGACGCCATCCAACGTGGCGGTGATTGAAGAGCATGAAACCCATCAAACCAGCGTCACGCAAACCGGTCATCCCCGGTGCGACAGCGCTCGCCTTGATGCTGGCATCACTCTCGATGATCGGACCGTTTTCGATCGACACCTACCTGCCCGCGTTTCCCAATATTGAAGCAACACTCAACGCCAGCACCATCGAAGTCCAGCAAACCCTGAGCGCCTTCATGTTTGCGTTCGGTGTGATGATGCTGTGGCACGGCGCGCTGTCGGATGCTTTTGGCCGCCGCAACATCATTCTTGGCGGACTGGCCGTGTTTGCAGTTGCCTCGCTCGGTTGTGCGTCGGCGCACAGTGTGGAATACCTGTGGGCATTTCGCATTCTCCAGGGAATATCGGCCGGAGCCGGTGTGGTGATTGGCCGCGCGCTGATCCGCGACCTGTATGACGGCCCGCAGGCAGCGCGGTTGCTGTCGCTGGTGACAATGATTTTTTCAATTGCGCCGGCCATTGCGCCAATACTCGGCGGCTGGATTGTCAAGCTGTTCAACTGGCGCTCGATTTTCCTGCTTCTGTTTGCCTATTCAGCGCTGTTGTTATGGTATTGCTACCTGCGCCTGCCCGAGACACTGCCGCCGGAAAAGCGCCAGCCATTCAACCCCGGATTTCTGTGGGCCAGCTACAAGCAGGTGTTTCGCTCGAAAATGTTCCACTTCCTCGCCGGTGTGGTGGCCTGCAATTTTGCCGGCATGTTCCTGTATGTCTCGGCGGCACCCGTATTCCTGGTGCGCCACCTGCATCTGGGGCCGGACCAGTTTGCCTGGCAATTCGCACCATCGGTGGCAGGCATTTTTGCCGGCGCCTTTATTGCCAACCGTAATGCAGGCAAGGTGCCGGTGCCGCGTCTGGTGGCCCTGGGTTACGCCAGCATGATGGCGGCAGCAGTCTTCAATGTGATGTATCACCTGTGGTTTCCACCAGCCTTGCCATGGTCCGTCGCGCCGTTGTTTTTTTACACAATGGGGATGTCGATCGTGGCACCAAGTGTCACCATGCTGGTGCTGGACCTGTTTCCCAACATTCGAGGCATTGCGGCATCATGCCAGTCGTTTTCGATGACGATTCTGGGCGCTGTGGTTGGCGGTGTGATTGCGCCTTTGCTCTCCCACACCGTGCTGTGGCTGGCGCTGGGTCAGATGGCATTCACCACACTGTCCTTGCCGTTGTGGCTATCGGTTCGGCGCTTGAAAAAAGTGCAATTGAGGAACATTGTCGTGGAACCTGCACGATGAAACGTTGTCTTAAGAAACGGGAAACAGGTCCGCTTCCAACAGTCCTACAGATCTTCAGGCAGTTGTCCTATTCGCAGTCCTGCTGCATTCCCTTAAGCTGAGAACATACAAAAAGAGGCTCCCTATGCAAAAATTATTTCCTGTCGCTTTGACCCTTGTGCCCTTGGCGCTGGCTGCAGGTTCGGCCTACGTTCTATGTGCGACCGAGATTTTGCATCAATCCCAGATCTTCCTTCCTTAAAAACGTGGCAGCATGGCAAATCCTTACCTCGGGTTGAGGTATGCCGTGCGGTGTTATGTAAAAAAATGACAGGATGCTGGACTTTGGCCAACGGAAGCTGGCCCTATGCTGCTAACGGCCGGCGACCGTGACACCTCGTTCAAATTCTCGCCGTATGCCTCAAGAGCTCGCTTTCCAGTTTAAGGTTTTCGCGAGTGAGACGTGACTTGCGATGATTTGATGTGCCATTACCGAACAAAACATTGATATCCAGGCTGGTTTCTTACCCACCGGCCCGATCAGGAAAATCAAGTAGTGACGATCAAGGGAATCTGCTGATTATCGTGTTCGACCAGAAAGCCGTCGCGGGAGCGCGAAACCTTGACTGCTTCCTCGCCACGCACATCAATCGTAATTTCTCTGTGCAAGTCCAGCTCGACCGCCAGATGCAGATACCCATGCATCAAATGGAAACCATCGCTGTTGTGCACGATGAGTATTTCAGGGCTCATGATTGCTCCTCCAGGTTTATGGCACTTCATGAAATGGCAGCTTGTACGAATGCACCGGAATCAGAGTCCGGCACGAATTCACGTATCAGGATTGAATGAACTGGTCCCCTGCGCGGCGTCAGCAGGCAGTACCGGTACGACATGACTGCTTGCAAATAATTCCCACCCCGGCAAAAAATTTACATTAATTCATGGTTTCGCCTCGGATTCCCTTCGGTCAACGAAAAATTATTAAAAAATAATTGCTTGGCTTGCTCCGTATCACTGACAAAACCGATACGGTGGAGTATCTTGTAGGCAACATAAATGATTGACCAAGTGCCAGCAAATCGTCCATTACAATCAGTCAGTCACCTTGAATGGATTTCGATGCAGACGATTGGTGTGAATTGAAATCGGCAGATTAGCGTTAACCATTTTTTACCAACATAGAAAACAGATAAATGTCATCGGGAGCAGACATGGACAAACTCATCCTTGCACGTCAATTGCCTAAACGTACTGTTGCATTGGTACTGGCTGGGGGAAGAGGCTCACGGCTGGTGCAGCTGACCGATTTTCGTGCCAAGCCGGCAGTATTTTTTGGTGGCAAGTTCCGCATTATCGATTTTGCATTATCAAATTGCATCAACTCCGGCATCCGGCGCATTGGTGTGCTGACTCAATACAAGTCGCACTCCCTGTTGCGGCATTTGCAGCGCGGCTGGAATTTCCTGCGCGGTGAAGCCAATGAATTCATCGATCTGCTTCCCGCACAGCAGCGTATGGATGAAGCGACGTGGTATCAGGGTACGGCCGACGCAATTTACCAGAACATCGATATCCTGCGTTCCTACAATCCTGAATACATCGTGGTCCTGGCAGGCGACCACATCTACAAGATGGACTACTCCCTGATGCTGCTCGATCACGTCGAACACCAGGCACTGTGTACCGTCGGTTGCATCGAGGTGCCGCGCATGGAAGCCACCGCGCTGGGGGTGATGGCCATCGATGACGAGCGCCGCGTCACCGACTTTGTCGAAAAACCGGCCGACCCGCCGGCCATGCCGGGCAAGCCCGATCGGGCACTGGGCAGCATGGGGATCTATGTATTCAATGCCGACTATCTGTATCGCCTGCTCGAGCGCGATGCCAACGACCCCGATTCAGCCCATGATTTCGGCAAGGATGTGATTCCCCATGCAGTGCGCGAAGGCCGCACGCTGGCGCACCCGTTCGGCATGTCGGTCGTGCCGCAGCAAACCGATGGCAAGGCCTACTGGCGCGACGTCGGCACCATCGATGCGTTCTGGGCCGCCAATCTCGACCTGGCTTCCACCATGCCCGAGCTGAACCTGTATGACGCCAGCTGGCCGGTCTGGACCTACCAGGAACAACTGCCACCAGCGAAATTCGTCCCCGATCTGTCCGGCTCGCACGGCGTCATTTCGCGCACCCTGATCTCGGGTGGATGCATCGTGGCCGGCTCGGAGATCAGCAACGCGGTACTGTTTTCCAGTGTCATTGTCGATTCGTACTGCCGCATCGTCGACACCGTGATCCTGCCCCAGTGCACCATCGGTGCGGGCTCGCGGCTCTACAAAGTCGTGGTCGACCGCGGCTGCAAGATACCGGACAACACCATCATCGGTGAAGATGCAGAGTGGGATGCCCGCCGCTTCATGCGCACCAACGACGGCGTGGTACTGGTCACCAGCGCAATGCTTGCTGCACTTTGATGACAAGACGCGCGCAAGCTTGCCAGCGCAGGTCCGGCATGGATGGCAGTGCCGCTGCCATCCATGCCGGCAGCTGGCTGCAACGCAATGGTGGCTGTCCTCTCGACGGTCATGTGCCGCACAGCCGCGCGCGACTTCCAAAACCCGGCTTGCCTGGGCTACACTAGACGCACTTTTTCAAGACCAGTGATCGGCCGTACCATGACGTCTGTGTTGCATGTCTGTTCCGAAGTCTATCCTTTGCTCAAAACCGGTGGCCTGGCCGATGTTGCCGCCGCCCTGCCCCCGGCACTCATACGCCTGGGTCATGATGCCCGTATCCTGGTGCCGGCCTATCCGTCGGTTCGCGCCGGCGTGGTTGGACTGCGCCACGTCACCAGCGTGGCACCGCGCTTTGGTGCCGATGCCATCGACCTCTACCTTGGCGCCATGCCGGACAGTGGCGCACCGGTCTACCTGATCGACGCGCCGACGCTCTACGACCGCAGTGGCGACCCGTACTCGAATGCCGACCGCCAGCCCTACGCCGACAACTGCCAGCGCTTCGCGCTGCTGGGCTGGATGGCAGCGCAGCTGGCACTGGGCCTCGACGCCGGCTGGAAGCCGCAGGTCATCCATGGCCATGACTGGCATGCGGGCCTGGCACCGGCTTATCTGCACGCTGCGCGCATCGCCACTTCACAGCCTCTGGCCGCCTCGGTATTTACCGTGCATAACCTGGCCTACCAAGGCTTGTTTGCGCGCGAAGCATTCAACGGCCTGGATCTGCCGCCGGAATTCTTCGCCGTCGATGGCGCCGAATTCCATAGCCAGCTTTCCTTCCTCAAGGCCGGCCTGTTCTATGCCGACAAGATCAGCACTGTCAGCCCCAGCTACGCGCGCGAAATCCTCGATGCCGACCAGGGTTGCGGCCTTGAAGGCCTGCTGCGCAGCCGCAGCGCCGCCGGCGACCTGGCCGGCATTCTCAATGGCGTTGACCCGGCCGTCTGGAGTCCTGCCAGCGATCCTTTCATCACCTCGTTCTACAGCACGCGCGCCATGGCCGGCAAACTCTTGAACAAGGTGGCGCTGCAGCGCGAGCACGGCCTGGCCGAGCAGGACGACAAGCCGCTGTTTTGCGTGGTCAGCCGCATGACCGAGCAAAAGGGACTCAAGCTGGTCCTGACCGGCATTGCCGAGCTGATCCAGCGCGGCGGCCAGTTGATGGTACTGGGCAGCGGCGACGCCGCCATGGAAGCCGAATTCCTGGCAGCGGCCGCGCGCCACCCGCAATCGGTGGCAGTGCAGATCGGCTATGACGAAGAAAAATCCCACCGCATCATTGCCGGCAGCGATGTGGTGATGGTGCCGTCGCGCTTCGAGCCCTGCGGGCTGACCCAGCTGTATGGCCTGCGTTATGGCAGCCTGCCCCTGGTGCGCCGCATCGGTGGCCTGGGTGACAGCGTCACCGACTGCGCACTGGAAAACATTGCCGATGGCGTGGCCAGCGGCTTTGTTTTCGATGAATTCAATGAATCCGCCTTTCTGGCTGCGCTGCGCCGCGCATTTGCCCTGTTCGCCCGCAAGCGCGATTGGAACCTGGTGCAGAAATACGCCATGAAACAGGAATTCAGCTGGGAGTCCGCAGCCCGGCACTACCTGGCTCTGTACGACCAGGCTCTCAAAATGGTCTTGCGCCATTGATCGCGGTGCGAAAACGTCATTCTCCCTGCCTTGTCAGCTGCGGCCTGCGCGCCGCAGCTGTCTGACACAGTTGTTCTCACCACGGAAGACACTTCATGAACCAGACCGATTTCGGCTACGACCGTCCTGACAACAGTGTGGAAAGTCTCAAGCGCTCCATCTCCAACAAACTCGTCTATGCCGTCGGCAAGGACCCCGAAACCGCTCGCACGCGCGACTGGCTGCGGGCCACCGAACTGGCGGTGCGCGACCGCTTGATGGAACGCTGGATGAAAAGCAACCGCGCCTATGATGTCCAGGTGCCCAAGCGGGTGTATTACCTGTCGATGGAATTCTTGATCGGCCGCACGTTTTCCAATGCCTTGCTGGCGCTGGGCATCTATGACGAAGTCAAGCAGGCACTGGACGAACTCGAGATCGAGATCGAGCAGACCGCCGACTTCGAACCCGATGCCGCGCTGGGCAATGGCGGCCTGGGCCGGCTGGCAGCCTGCTTCCTCGATTCGATGGCCACGCTGGGCATCTCGGGCATGGGGTATGGCATTCGCTACGACTACGGCATGTTCAAGCAAAGCATCATCAATGGCAACCAGGTCGAGAGTCCCGACTACTGGCTTGCCGGCGGCAACCCGTGGGAAATTCCGCGCCCTGAAGTACAGTACCGGGTGCGCTTTGGCGGCCATGTCGACCAGGTCGACGGCAAGCAGATCTGGAACGGCACCCAGGACGTGCTGGCCACTGCCTACGACACCATCATCCCCGGCTACGATACCGAAAGCACCAACACCTTGCGCCTGTGGTCGGCAAAGGCGACCGATGAAATCAACCTGTCTGCCTTCAACAGCGGCAATTATTTCGGCGCCGTGGAAGACAAGAACCATTCGGAAAATGTCTCGCGTGTGCTGTATCCCGACGACTCGACCGAATCGGGCCGCGAACTGCGCCTGCGCCAGGAATACTTCTTTGTCTCGGCCAGCCTGCAGGATCTGATCCGCCGCCACCTGCGCAAGCATGCCGGCTTTTTTTCCTTGCCCGACTACGTCGCCATCCATCTCAACGACACTCATCCGGTGCTGGCAATTCCTGAACTGCTGCGCATCCTGATTGACGAGCATGACCTGCCGTGGACCCAGGCCTGGACCCTGACCCAGCAGATTTTTTCCTACACCAATCACACGCTGATGCATGAAGCGCTGGAGACCTGGCCAGTGGCAATCCTGGGCCGCGTGCTGCCGCGCCACCTGGCACTGATCTTCCAGATCAACGCCGATTTCCTCGCCAGCGTCAACCAGAAGTTCGGCACCGACCTCGACCTCATGCGCCGTCTGTCGTTGATCGATGAGCTCGGCGAGCGCCGCGTGCGCATGGCTTATCTGGCCGTGGTGGCCAGCCACAAGATCAATGGTGTCTCGGCCTTGCATTCGGACTTGATGACCAAGTCCATCTTTGCCGACTTTGCCCATGTTTTCCCCGAGCGCTTCAACAACAAGACCAATGGCATCACGCCACGGCGCTGGCTGTCGCAAGCCAACCGGCCGCTGTCGGCACTGATCGACCAGACCATTCCCGGCAACTGGCGCCGCAACCTGGAAGAACTCGCGGCCTTGAAGCCCCATGCCCAGGACCCGGCGTTTGTCGACGCCTTCCGGCAAGCCAAGCGGCAGAACAAGCTGCAGCTGGCCGAGTGGATCGAAAGCCATCTCGATATCGACGTCGATCCCGATTCGCTGTTCGATGTGCAGGTCAAGCGCATCCATGAATACAAGCGCCAGCTGCTCAATGTGCTGCATGTGATCACGCGCTACAACCGTATTCTGGCCAACCCGCAGGCCGACTGGGTGCCGCGCACCGTCATCTTCGCCGGCAAGGCAGCGTCCGCCTATCACATGGCCAAGCTGATCATCAAGCTGATCAACGACGTGGCGACCAGGATCAATGGCGACCCGCGCATCGGCACACGCTTGAAAGTGGTGTTCATTCCCAACTACAGCGTCAGCCTGGCCGAGATGATCATCCCGGCGGCCGACTTGTCGGAACAGATTTCCACCGCCGGCACCGAAGCTTCCGGCACCGGCAACATGAAGCTCTCGCTCAACGGCGCCTTGACCATCGGCACGCTCGACGGCGCCAATGTGGAAATGCAGGAACAGGCCGGTGCGGAAAACATCTTCATCTTCGGTAATACCACGCCACAGGTGGGTGAGATTCGAGCCCTCGGCTACCAGCCGCGCAGCATCTACGACAGCAATCCGGAACTCAAGCTGGCGCTGGACCAGATTCGCGACGGCTTGTTCTCGCCTGACGACAAGGGCCGCTTCCAGGCCATTTTCGATACGCTGGTCAGTTTTGGCGACCATTACCTGCTGCTGGCCGATTACGCCAGCTACGTCGCCAAGCAGGCGGAAGTCGACCAGCTGTTCCGCGACCCAGCGGCCTGGCACCGCAAAGCCATCCTCAACGTGGCCAGCATGGGCATGTTTTCCTCCGACCGCACGATTGCCGAGTATGCCAAGGATATCTGGCGGGTGAAGCCGGTGGATCTCGGCTAGCAGGCACGCCGTCCCCTCCGCCACGGGCCCGCAATGCGGGCCCGTTTT
>JBPBPY010000185.1:0-10035 GCA_050954505.1 Janthinobacterium lividum | reverse complement strand
GGAACGCCACGCGCAAGTCTTCATAACCGTCATCGCCGGGCTTCAAGCCGAAGGCGGCACCGATCAGGCCACGCGCGCCGGCCGAGGCGAAGGGACGCAGCTGTGCATAGGGAGCAGGTGCCAGGCCGCGAACCTGGCGCAGCAGGTTGACGGCAGCAGCAAGGTCGGGCGCGGTGTCGGCCAGCGTGCCATCGAGGTCGAACAGGATGGCGCGCGGCTTGCGCAACGTGGACGGTAGACCCGTCATGGCAGGGGAGGGGACGGCTTGCTGGTGCGGATTGGTCATTGGCGTGTCAGGCTGGCCGGGTGGTGGCCACCATGTAGTTCACATCGGTATTGCTGTTGAGCGAGTAATGCTTGGTCAGCGGGTTGTAACCCATGCCTTTCAAGCCATCGATATCGAGACCGGCAGCGCGGATGAAACGCGAGAGCTCGGCCGGGGTGAGGAACTTGGCATAGTCGTGCGTTCCCTTGGGCAGCAAACCCAGTACGTATTCGGCGCCGATGATGGCAAACAGATAGGACTTGAGATTGCGGTTCAGCGTCGAAAAGTAGACCTGGCCGCCCGGCTTGACCAGCGTGGCGCAGGCGCGCACGATGGCGGCAGGGTCGGGCACGTGCTCCAGCATTTCCATGCAGGTGACGACATCGTAGCGGCCAGGTTCGCGCGCGGCCATGTCTTCGGCGGCAATCATTTCATACCGGACCGCCACGCCGGATTCCAGGCTGTGCAGGTCGGCCACCTTGAGCGCTTTTTCACTGAGGTCGATGCCGGTGACGGTTGCCCCCTTGCGCGCCATCGATTCGGCCAGGATGCCGCCGCCGCAGCCAATGTCGATGACCTGCTTGCCATTGAGCGAGGCGCGTGCATGGATCCACTCCAGGCGCAGGGGATTGATTTCATGCAGCGGACGGAATTCGGAAGTGGGGTCCCACCAGCGGTGGGCAAGATCACTGAATTTCTGGATTTCTGTAAGGTCGGCGTTCATGCTGGCATCATATCATCTGACGAAAAAAAACCCCGCCGGAGCGGGGTTCTGGATTGTTGCCGAACAACCCGGTGCAATACCGGGTGATTCAACAGCAAGTTGCCAATTACTTCGAGCGGGTACCGACGACTTCGATTTCCACGCGACGGTTCTTGGCGCGGCCAGCGGAGGTCTTGTTGCTGGCGACAGGTTGCTTCTCGCCCTTGCCTTCGGTGTAGACGCGGTTGGCTTCAACGCCCTTGTTCACCAGATAAGCCTTGACAGCTTCAGCGCGACGGATCGACAGCTTCTGGTTGTAGGCATCGGAACCGACTGAATCGGTGTGGCCGACAGCGATGATGACTTCCAGATTCATGCCTTGCAGCTTGGAAACCAGGTCGTCGAGCTTGGCCTTGCCATCACGCTTCAGAACAGCCTTGTCGAAGTCGAAGAACGCATCCGCTGCGAACGTGACTTTTTCCGAAACTGGAACTGGGGCAGCAGCAGGCGCTGGTGCAGGGGTCGGTGCTGCAGCGATAGGAGCAACAGGAGCTGGTGCTGGAGCGGCCAGTGGGCCGTCGCAACCTGGAACTGCGTCAGCAGGGGTCCAGTAACCAGTACGCCAGCACAGGCCATACGGGTCACGGACGATTACGCCGCGCGCATCTTGGACATAGGTACTGTTAGGCGACTTAGCCTGAATGTCCTTGATTTCTTGCGCTTGTGCCGAAAAAGCAACGACTGCGGACGCAGCGAAGACGAGTTTTCCTAATTTATTCATGTTTCTCCTCTCGGGTGAGATATCCGCAGATTAACTGCGCAACAAAAATACGACATCAAAAATGGTTGATTTTAAATACTTCATACAGAGGTCCAGACATGTCACCCAGTTTGTTGGCCAGATGCAATGATCTTTACTACCCTCCATTTTGCCACACGCATAGCTTGCTTAAACAGCCTCATAAATGTCGCCAAGGGCGAATTCGGGATTCTGTAGGATTTTTACAACGAATACTTAAACATCCGGGTATGTGAAATCATGTTTCACAAGCCATCACACCAGCATTGTTTCTGAATCGCAATTCTGATGTCACTGGTATTGGTTAAAGAGTTCGATTAAATATCGGGGTGCCACTTTTGCGCCGGCCAGAATGTAACACGAAGATTGCCCGACCTGTAGGGGGAACTATTGTTATATAGCAAATTGATGTGCATATTTCATCAAAACCTTTTTCCTCCACTATCCCGCCACCATTTTCTTTTTGCTTCGATTTCCCGGTTTTGATGGCTGACGTGCACGCATGCGCTGTTGCTTCCTGTAATAGGAGAAAGCCAGCATCGGCCATGCTAAAATCACGCTCTTTTCAGCGTTTTGCGCAGCCTGACCGCGTCGCGGCATCGGCAATGCCTGTTCCAGGCATTGCGATACAGCCGTCATTACCTGCCACCATCAACTTCCTGTCAAAGACTAGCTGCCATCCATGGATCAATTCGCCAAAGAAACCATACCCATTTCCCTCGAAGAAGAGATGCGCAAGAGCTACCTCGATTTCGCCATGAGCGTGATTGTCGGGCGCGCCTTGCCGGATGTGCGTGATGGTCTCAAACCGGTGCACCGGCGCGTGCTGTTCGCCATGCATGAAATGAACAATGTCTGGAACCGTCCCTACGTCAAATGCGCACGCGTGGTCGGTGAAACCATGGGTAAGTACCATCCCCATGGCGACTCCTCGATCTATGACACGCTGGTGCGCATGGCGCAGGACTTTTCACTGCGCTACACTCTGGTCGATGGCCAGGGCAATTTCGGCTCGGTCGATGGCGACGGCGCTGCGGCCATGCGCTACACCGAGTGCCGCCTCGACAAGATCGCCGCCGACCTGCTGGCCGACATCGACAAGGAAACCGTCGATTTCGCGCCCAACTATGACGGCAAGGAAAAGGAGCCGACGGTCCTGCCAACGCGCATTCCGAACCTGCTGATCAACGGCTCGTCGGGCATTGCCGTGGGCATGGCAACCAACATCCCGCCGCACAACATCACCGAAGTCGTCGATGGCGCCCTGCATGTGCTGCGTGAGCCCGACTGCACTATCGACGACCTGATCGAAATCATTCCGGCGCCGGACTTTCCGACTGCCGGCATCATCTATGGCATCTCGGGTGTGCGCGATGGCTACCGCACCGGCCGTGGCCGCGTGGTCATGCGCGCCAAGACCCACTTCGAGGAATATGGGCGCGAAAGCCGCACCGCCATCATCGTCGACGAGTTGCCCTACCAGGTCAACAAGAAGTCGCTGCTCGAGCGCATTGCCGAACTGGTGCGCGACAAGAAGCTCGAAGGCATTTCCGACATCCGCGACGAGTCCGACAAGTCGGGCATGCGCGTGGTCATCGAACTCAAGCGCGGCGAAGTCGCCGAGGTAGTGCTCAACAACCTGTACAAGCAGACCCAGCTGCAGGATACCTTCGGCATGAACATGGTGGCGCTGGTCGATGGCCAGCCCAAGCTGCTGAACCTCAAGCAGATGCTGGAATGCTTCCTGTCGCACCGCCGTGAAGTGGTCACCCGCCGCACCGTGTTCGAGCTGCGCAAGGCGCGCGAACGCGGCCATGTCCTCGAAGGGCTGGCTGTTGCGTTGGCCAATATCGATGACTTCATCGCCATCATCAAGGCAGCGCCAACGCCGCCGGTGGCCAAGACCGACCTGATGGCGCGGGCCTGGGATTCATCGGTGGTGCGTGAAATGCTGGCGCGCACCGGCGAAGAGGGCGTGGGCGGCATCGAAGCCTTCCGTCCCGCCAACCTGCCACGCCACTACGGCATCCAGCCCGACGGTTTGTACAAGCTCTCCGACGACCAGGCCCAGGAAATCCTGCAGATGCGCCTGCAGCGCCTGACCGGCCTGGAGCAGGACAAGATCGTCAATGAATACAAGGACGTCATGGCCGTGATCGCCGACCTGCTCGACATCCTGTCGAAGCCGGCGCGCGTGACGGCCATCATTGTCGATGAACTCAACGCAGCGAAGAACGAATACGGCATCGGCAACAAGGATGTGCGCCGCTCGCATATCGAACTCAATGCCACGGATCTCGGCACCGAAGACCTGATCATGCCGCAGGACATGGTGGTGACCTTGTCGCACACCGGCTACATGAAGTCGCAACCGGTGTCCGAATACCGTGCGCAAAAGCGCGGCGGGCGCGGCAAGCAAGCCATGGCGACCAAGGAAGATGACTGGATCGACCAGCTGTTCATCGCCAACACCCATGACTACATCCTGTGCTTTTCCAATCGCGGCCGCTTGTACTGGCTGAAGGTCTGGGAAGTGCCGCAAGGTTCACGCAATTCGCGCGGCAAGCCGATCGTCAACATGTTCCCGCTGCACGACGGCGAAAAGATCACCGTCATCCTGCCGCTTTCGGGCGTCAACCGCACATTCCCGGAAGACCATTTCATCTTCATGGCCACCAGCCTGGGCACGGTCAAGAAAACGCCGCTGTCGGACTTCAGCAATCCGCGCAAGGCCGGCATCATTGCAGTCGACCTCGACGATGGCGATTTCCTGATCGGCGCTGCGCTGACCGACGGCAAACATGATGTGATGCTGTTCTCCGACTCCGGCAAGGCAGTGCGCTTCGATGAAAACGATGTGCGTCCGATGGGCAGAACAGCGCGCGGCGTGCGCGGCATGAACCTGGAAGAAACCCAGCAGGTCATCGCCTTGCTGGTGGCGGAAAATGAACAGCAAAGCGTGCTCACCGCCACCGAGAACGGCTATGGCAAACGCACGCCGATTACCGAATACACCCGTCATGGCCGCGGCACCAAGGGCATGATCGCGATCCAGACCAGCGAACGCAATGGCCGCGTGGTTGCCGCCACGTTGGTCGATGTCAGCGATGAAATCATGCTCATCACCACGGGTGGTGTGCTGATCCGCACCCGCGTGGCGGAGATCCGCGAAATGGGCCGCGCCACGCAGGGCGTGACATTGATTGCGGTCGAAGATGGCACCAAGCTCTCGGGACTGCAACGAATCGTCGAAAGCGATGTCGAAGAAGACAAGCTCGATGCCGAAGGCGAGGGCGATGATGTATCCGCTGTGCTTGCGCCTGCCGCTGGTGCTGATGCCGCGGCGGGCGACGCTGCCGGCGTCGATGCCCCATCAGCAGATTCTGATGGCGCCTCGTCCGACGACAACGGTGGCGACGAACCGGACCAGGTTTAAGCCGCAGGACCTGGCCCGGGCAGTCCTGGACCTGGTCCACCTGCCTGCACCTGTTTGTTCACTGGCGCGCGTTGCTGCAACGCGCGTCTGCTGTTTTTTGAAAGTCGCGGAATTGTTTGACCGCAGACCGGGCCGGCCCCTGCCGGCCTCTTTTTCACCATGGCCGAGGCATCAATGAGCGATGACAAATTAACACCGCTGCGCCAGCAGATCGATGCGCTCGACAAACAGCTGCTCGAACTGCTCAATCAGCGCGCTGACGTGGCGCTGCAGGTCGGGCATGTCAAGGCCCTGACCAATGCACCGGTGTTTCGCCCGGAACGCGAAGCCCAGGTGCTGCGCAATATCGCCGAGCGCAACCCCGGTCCGCTGCACAGCGACGACCTGCAGACCATCTTCCGCGAAATCATGTCGGCTTGCCGGGCGCTGGAAAACCGCGTCACGGTGGCGTACCTGGGGCCGGTGGGCACCTACAGCGAGCAGGCCGTGTTTCGCAAGTTCGGCCATTCGATCGAATTGCTGCCGTGCGTCTCGATCGATGAAGTCTTTCGCGCCACCGAAGCCGGCACCGCCGAGTTCGGCGTGGTGCCGGTGGAAAACTCCACCGAAGGCGCAGTCAACCGCACGCTCGACCTGATGCTGCAGACCACGCTGGCCATCAGCGGTGAAATTTCGCTGCCGGTGCACCACAGTCTACTGAGCGCGTCCGGCAACATGGCTGGCGTGACCCGCATCTGCGCCCATCCGCAAGCGCTGGCGCAGTGCCAGGCCTGGCTGGGGCAGCATTACCCGGGCATCGAGCGCCAGGCGGTGTCCTCGAATGGCGAAGCCGCGCGCATTGCGCGCGACGACCCCGGCGCGGCGGCAATTGCCTCGGCCCAGGCCGGCCCGCAATATGGCCTGCAGATCGCCAATGCAAACATCCAGGACGATCCGCACAACCGCACGCGCTTTGCCATCATCGGCCGCCTGCATACCTCGGCCACCGGCAAGGACCAGACCTCGCTGGTGCTCAGCGTGCCCAACAAGGCGGGCGCGGTCTACAACCTGCTGGCGCCGCTGGCGCGCCATGGTGTGTCGATGACGCGTTTCGAGTCGCGTCCTGCACGCACTGGCAACTGGGAATATTATTTCCATGTCGATGTCGAGGGCCATGCCGACGACGCCGGCGTAGCCAGTGCGCTGGTGGAACTGCAGGAGCAGGCCGCATTCTTCAAGGTGCTGGGCTCGTATCCTCGCAGCATTTGACCGGCCAGTCTACGCTGGCTGTCCAGGGCTTGGCCGCATGGCCGCATGCCAGTATCGGCTTGCAGGTCGGTGGCGGCGCGCCAAGCTGTCCAGCACTGTTTCTTTCATCCAGCCTTGCCGCGCCCTGTTGCGGCGGGCCGGCATTCAGTCCATCGGAGTACACGTCTCTTGAGCGATAAAATTGAGCGATAAAACAGTCATTTTTGGCGTCGGCCTGATCGGCGGTTCCTTCGCGCTAGCCCTGCGCCGCGCTGGTCTGGGCGGGCGTCTGGTCGGTGTTGGCCGCCGTGCCGAAACGCTGGCGCGGGCCGTCGAACTCGGCATCATCGACGAAGCCGTCACCTCGGTCGAGCAGGCGCTCGATGGCGCCACGCTGGTTTTGATCGCCGCACCGGTGGCGCAGACCGGCCCGATCCTGGCGTCGATTGCACCGTTCCTGCAGCCGGGCACGCTGGTCACCGACGCCGGCAGCACCAAGTCCGATGTGGTGGCCGCCGCGCGCACTACCCTGGGCGAGAAGATCGGCCAGTTCGTGCCCGGCCATCCGATTGCCGGCAGTGAAAGCAACGGACCCGATGCGGCCTTTGCCACCCTGTATGTGGGCAAGAAAGTGGTGCTCACGCCGCTGGCGGAAAACAGCGCCGAAGACATCGACCGGGTGGCCGCTGCCTGGACTGCATGCGGCGCCGTGATCCACCGCCTCAGCGCGGCGCTGCATGACACGGTGTTTGCCGCCGTCAGCCATCTGCCGCACCTGCTGGCATTCACCCTGGTCGACGAGCTGGCGCAGCAGCCCCATCACGCGCTGCTGTTCGACTATGCGGCCAGCGGTTTTCGCGACTTCACCCGCATTGCAGGCTCGTCGCCGGAGATGTGGCGCGACATCAGCCTGGCCAACAATGCCGCCTTGCTTACCGAACTCGATGCCTACACTGCGCATCTGGCCACGGTGCGCAGCATGCTGGCCAATAATGACGGCGCCGCGCTCGAAGCGGTATTTCGCAATGCCCAGGCGGCGCGCCAGGCCTGGGCGGCGGCAATCGAAGCGGCAGACCAGCATCGCCGCAAGGAGGACCGATGAAAAAATATTCCCTTTCGCTGCTGCTGCAGCCCGCGGTCCATGCCCATGGCAGCATTGCGCTGCCCGGCTCGAAAAGCATTTCCAACCGCATCCTGCTGCTGGCCGCGCTCGGCGCCGGCACGGTGCAGATCCGCGACCTGCTGGCTTCCGACGACACCCATGTGATGCTGATGGCGCTGCAAAAGCTGGGCGTGGCCTGGGAGCAGATCGGGGCGACCAGCGACTACATCGTCCATGGCGTCGATGGCGCCTTTCCCACCCATCATGCCGACCTGTTCATGGGCAATGCCGGCACCGCCATCCGTCCGCTCACTGCAGCGCTGGCGGTGACTGGCGGCGACTATACACTGCATGGCGTCTCGCGCATGCATGAGCGGCCGATCGGCGACCTGGTCGATGCGCTCAATGCGGTCGGCGCGCGCATCGAGTACACCGGCCAGCCCGGCTACCCGCCGCTGCACATCCGCCGCGGCCTGATCACTACCCGGCACATGCGGGTGCGCGGCAACGTCTCCAGCCAGTTCCTGACCTCGCTGCTGATGGCCGCTCCGCTGATGGCGCGCGACAACGAGCTGGTGATCGAGGTCGACGGCCCGCTGATCTCGAAACCGTATGTGGAAATCACGCTGAACCTGATGCAGCGCTTCGGCATCGATGTCACGCGGAATGAATGGCACCGTTTCACGGTGCGCGCCGGCCAGCGCTACACCAGTCCCTCGACCATACGCGTGGAGGGTGACGCCTCCTCGGCTTCCTATTTCCTTGCCGCCGGTGCGATTGCGCAGGGGCCGGTGCGTGTCGAAGGCGTGGGGCGCGACAGCATCCAGGGCGACTTGCGCTTTGTCGAAGCGCTGGAGCAGATGGGCGCCACCGTGCGGCTGGGTGAGAACTGGGTCGAGGCGCAATCGAACGGCGTCCTGAAAGCCATCGATGCCGACTTCAACCATATTCCGGACGCGGCCATGACCATTGCGGTGGCGGCGCTGTATGCGGACGGCACCAGCACGCTGCGCAACATCGGCAGCTGGCGCGTCAAGGAAACCGATCGCCTGGCGGCCATGGCAACCGAATTGCGCAAGCTCGGCGCCCTGGTGGAAGAGGGCGCCGACTACCTGCGCATCACGCCGCCGAAGGAAATCCAGGCTGCCACCATCGATACCTATGACGACCATCGCATGGCGATGTGTTTTTCCCTGGCCTCGCTCAATGGCGCGGAATTGAAAGGCAACCGGATCCGCATCAACGATCCCAAGTGCGTTGCCAAGACCTTCCCGGATTATTTCGATGCATTTGCCAGCATCGCCAACAACGAATTGTTTTGATCATGACCACCGCCTCCATTCCCGTGATCACCATCGACGGCCCGACTGCCTCCGGCAAGGGCACTGTCGCCCAGCGTGTGGCCGCCAAGCTCGGCTTCCACTATCTCGATTCCGGCTCGCTGTACCGGCTCACCGCCTTGAGCGCCTTGCGCCACCAGACCTCGCTGACCGATGAACATGCCCTGGCCAAGCTGGCCGAGCACCTGAATATTTCGTTTTCCGGCGGCGATGTGTTCCTGGCCAGCGAAAACGTCGCCCATGCGATCCGCGCCGAAGAAGTCGGCAATGCCGCCTCGCGCATCGCCACCTTGGCGGCAGTGCGCCATGCGCTGCTTGGCCTGCAGCTGGGCTTTCGTCGTGCACCCGGACTGGTGGCCGATGGCCGCGACATGGGCACGGTGATCTTCCCGCGCGCGCACTTGAAGGTGTTCCTGACGGCCAGCGTCCAGGCACGCGCCGAGCGGCGCTATAAGCAATTGATTGACAAGGGCTTTTCTGCTAATATGCAAGACCTGCTGGCTGATTTGACGCAGCGTGATGCACGCGACGCCGGGCGAACGCTGGCGCCACTCAAGCCAGCCGAAGGCGCGCATATGCTCGATACCTCGGCACTGTCGGTGGATCAGGCGGTGGCGCAAGTGCTGGCCTGGCACGCAGCAGTGCGCAAAGGTGTTTGACGATAGCAGCGGCAGCATTGGCGGCATTAGCATCAACACCAGCAATGTCAGCAGTGGCAGTGGAAGTATCAGCACCAGCAATATCAGTAGTGGCATGGGCAGTGGAAGTATCAGCACCAGCACTAGCATCAGTACTAGCAGTAATACCAGCAGCACCAGCAGTACCCTAGTCGCCCGGTCAATACCGTACGTCGACCGGGTGTTGAATAACCTGTATCACCTTAACCCGGTATTTGCCGCATTGTGCGACAAAACTGGCTAACCATCTAAATCAATGTCAACTACCTCCCCAGAAATGGAAAGTTTTGCAGCCCTGTTTGAAGAATCCCTGTTGCGCCAAGACATGCGCTCCGGTGAAGTCATTTCGGCTGAAGTCGTGCGCCTCGATCACAATTTCGTCATCGTCAACGCCGGCCTGAAGTCGGAAGCATTTATCCCCATTGAAGAATTCAAGAACGACAACGGTGAGCTCGAAGTCAACGTCGGCGACTTCATCTCCGTTGC
>JBPBPY010000125.1:0-10057 GCA_050954505.1 Janthinobacterium lividum | reverse complement strand
CGTTCGCACAATTCAGGATATTGGGTGTTGCGCTTTTCCTTGCCGTGCATGACCACGTCGTGGGGATAGTCGCAGCGTTGCCGGACTTCCTTGTTGATCGAGATGCGGATGAAGTCGTCGATGCTCGACAGGCGGCCAAGCAAGCCCTTCTGCGACCGGACGTCCTGCAGTTCGAGAACGTCGTCCATGACGTTCCTGACAAAATTGGACAGCTTGCGTTGCGGGCGCAGGTCATCCATGACCACCCCGGCAATGCGGCGGAACCGTTCCCTGCCGAAGTCCCGGCTGTTGTGCAGACCGCCGGCGCCGATTTTCTTGTGACCGGCGAAGTCCTGGTTTTTCAGGCGTGGGTAATAGTCGAAGGCATCATAGTCGGCAGTGATCGGCGCGCCTTCGCGGCCCTTGAACGCCACCGGTTTGAATGCGCCGCCATCCTGCCTGTAGACGGAAAAGCGGTTTTCCTGGATATTCAGACGCAACTTGTAAATCTTGTCCTTGTCGACATCCTTGACCACCACCGTGAAATGACTGGGATCGGCTTCATCCTGCGGCGAGTTCGGTTGCCATTCCAACTTGCCTTCTTCGATCATCCGGCTCAGGTGACCACCGAAGATCTCGGCGTCCAGCGAGGTGATATTGGTCTCCTTGCGCCCGCCGTCCGACAGCAGCAGACCGCCGAGCATGCCGCCTTTTTCAGTCTTTTGCTTGGTCAACAAATCCTTCACCGGCGCCTTGCCATGCTCGATCCAGTAGGCGCTGTCGGCATTCACTGCACGGAAGGCCAGTACGGTATCGAGTTCCCGGGCCACATTCTGGATTGCCAGCACATGGTCCGGTACCAGGCCGGAGAGTCGAATGGCTTCGCTACCGACGGGCATGATCTGTCCCAATTCGCCATGCGTGAGGTAGCTGCGTTCATGGAATTCGGAATAAGCGCTGGCTTGCAGCACTGGCACGGGTTCAGGTTTGGCAGTGGGCTCAGCCGGAATGCTGGCCACGTCCCTTTGCGAAACGGTAGGAAGATGGTCGTCAACTGCCTTTGACAATTCGACCGTAGCGCCTGTCGGTGTCTGGTTCAGCGATGAGCTGCGCGCCGAAACCGGGAATGGCATGGCACTGGCCGGGGCTGCCGAAGTGGGCGCGCGTAGCGACGTGCTTCTGGGCGGAATGACAAGCGAGCCCTGGCTGCATTGCCTGGGCTGATTGCGCAACAGGACGGCATTGCCATGCTTGTCGCGACGCACTGCCGGTAGCGAATTTGATGCCTGGCGGGCGGCTGTGGTCTCTGCGTCAGCCCGGTTCTGCCTGCCAGCAACGTCCGCATGCGATTCGCCATGGCCGATGTCATTGGCATTGCGGCTGGCATGCGCGGGGGCAGCACTCAGGGCAGGGGGCGTTGCAGCCTCTGGCAACGACGGGGAAAACACCTTGAGCAAGCGTGGGTTGAACACTGTTTTTGCCTATTCCCGCCGAGACTTTTTTATATCGCCATCATGTTGCATGTCGAACCTGTTCGCGGGCGGTAAGCGTCGCGATTGGTGACTGATGGAGGTCTGGTCATCAGTGGTTGTCTGCAGGAAAAAGTTCCCGCGAGGGTCCATCGTTCCGAGCTTTTCTTGTCAGGCGGTGATTTGCCACAGCCGCAGCATTTACATGGCCGAATCCGGCATTTTTGCGAGAACGTGATGGCGTTGCTACTCTTGAAAAGGGAAGGCGAAATATGCCCTATCCGGATGATTGAGGTTTCCCCGGTTTGTCATTCTCCATTGGCTGCATTTCATGCTGCTCTTTGTCTCGATGCTCTGCGCAAACCAGCAATTTCCGGTGGTATGGAATGAACCTCAAACAACTCATTCCACCTTCGCCATACATGATAAGCCTGTAATTCTAGCGACTTATCATGTAGCGTATTTAGGAATGCTATTTCTCAGTGCCCCCTGGTGGATCAGTTTTAGGTGGGCGCCAACACGTCGCTGATTGACACTACAAATCATTCACCGTAATTCATCCTGCATCTGCCCTGCATGGGCTCAGGTTTCGGCGAACACACCGTTCTTGACATGATCCTTGAACGTTTCAATTGCTGGCGCAAACGTTGTTTTCTTTAAAGTCTCTTTATCGGTCTCGAACTGAGCCGCTTTGTCTTCCAATTCGGCCAGGGGAATCGCCACGATCTTGTCGTTTTCGGTCAGATCTACAATTGCCTCGAGTGCGGTCTTGACGGTTTTTGCATCGAGTGGGGCTTGAGAGAAATTTGCAAAAACGTCAGAAAACGTCGATGGAATCGCACCCGGAAATTGTTTATGAAAGTCGGTCACCAGCGCACTGGCTTCGATGATGCTATCGGTCTGTTCGGCTTTGAATGCCTCTTTTTTATCACCGAACAAGAAAGCAACAGTCGGGTTGTAGAATTTAGCCGCCGCAGCCACACCTTCTGACAAACCAGTCAATTCGGCCTGCAAGGCTTGCGCAGAAATCGGCTCATGATTCATATAGACCGACGAGGCATTGGTATAACCCTTTTTCTTGCCTTCGTTATCCACCATTTTCTCAGCGACTTGTTCGAGTGTATTGCCAAGCTTGTTGATGCCAACTGTGGAGCGGCAATTATCATCATTTGAAAAAATCTTTGCCAATATGCCCGTTGGTGAGGGATTTCCCAATTCTTCAAAAAACTCGCGTGCGCCAGTCTCCTTCATCGATTCGTTTTTTTCGCAAGCGCCATTTGACTGCACCACCAATTTGCGGCGCTGGCTGTTTGCCGCGACCAGTTTGATGCCTTCATCGGTCTTGACAAACAACATCACGGCACCACTAGCATCGACTGAATTCTTCATTCCTCTTTGAATGAATGCATGCGCGTCCGGTGTCTGCTTTTCCTTCGGCAGGGCAGTGTATATAAATGCTGTTCCACCTGATCGGCTGGAATATTGAATTGACTGGCGACGAACTGGCCAATATTTTGCTTGGGGAATTCTTTGCTCAAGAAGATTTCCTTGCTCATCCAGGTTTTTGCAATCGATTCAGGAGTTGCTACTTTTCCGACATTGCCACGTATGCCCGCTGCGGTCGTCGCGCCTACCGACTTTGCGTAAATTCCTTGGGATCCTGGTTCTGCAGCTTGGGGCGTTTCCGCTGATTTGGCTCGTTCCGGGCCGGGCTGGTTTTGCAGTGTTGCATTATGAAAGGAAGCTGGCGAGCTGGTATTGACGTGGTTGATGGGCATTGAAGATCTCCGAAACGATTTAGCTAGATTTACCTCGGTCAGGAAAAGGTGCCGATGAGTTGTGCATGGGTCGCATGCTGCAGGGAATCGGTTCCATCCATTGAAAAATATTTTTCAGGCCAAAGTAAGGTTCTCCCGGTTTTTCGTCTTCCAATGGTTGCATTTTTATGCTGCGTTCTTTTCTAGATGCCTCTGTCTGTGTAGTCTGGAGAACGTGACCGGCGACTTTAGGTGGTGGAACATGATGCTCTACTGCACTTAATTCATGCTTACGCTACATGATAAGTATGATTGGCAGCTACAGCAGGCCGAAAGAGACTTCAGTTGGCATCGGTGAACATAATGATCTTGCGTATTCCGGTGAACGTGACCGTCATGCTTGATCAAGGCCGCCAAGCGGAGCACGTCGTCCCGGTAAGCGTGCAAATGCTTTATCACGAGCAGAGATAAAAAGGAAAAAACGGGCGCTAAGCTATTTCGTGGCTGATGGCCATTGCTGCGCCGTATGCTTGCCGCGCATTCCGGGCAACCATGCCACCGTGTGTCACCCGGATTACGTCACGTTCGTTCCCTCGTCGATGATGCGCAAAAACGCCTTGTAGGCATACACCCGGCCACGCTTCTTGCCAGTCGCTTCGTTGACCAAGCCCAGTCTTTCCAGCCCGGCCATCGCGCTATTGACGGTCGGCATGCTCAGGCCCGTTTTGTCGACCACTTGGGTGGCATTCACAAACGGCTGATTCTGCAGCAGTGCATGCACCCGCAACATGGAGTTGGCTTGTTCCCCCACAGCGGTGATGCGCGCCCGGTCTTCCAAAAAACAGTGTCACGATGCGCAGCGCGCTCTCGTGCGCATTATTGGCGGTGGCAGCAACGCCCGTCAGGAAAAATTCCAGCCAGGCCTCCCACGTGCCGCGCTGACGCACCTCCTGCAGCAGCCGGTAATAGTCGGCCCGGTGCGTCTTCAAATACAAGCTCAGGTACAGCAGCGGTTCCCGCAGCACCTGCTGTTCGGCCAGGAACAGCGCGATTAGCACGACTGATATTAATTAGGCTAGGCTAATTAAGTATCCTTGCTATTTAAATTTTATAGATAAATTTTAATAGTGATGTTCTATGCAGTCAAAGCTGGCCTATCCAACAATATGAGGTTGTGTGGCATCAACGAACGTTGATGGACGGAATTAGTTAAACTGCGGCTCCCCGACCCAGGGCGAATCAAATAGCACATTCTTATTGCGGTCGCTTCGATTTACGCAACAACGCCATGCAGTTCACGTTCAGTGCTGCATGGAACTTTATTTGCCGTTATGCTACCTATGCTAGAACATGATCTTGCGTCTTGAAGTGATCAAAAAGGTAATTGCCTCGTCAGGACGATGAATTGATGCAATGACAATGGTCTGGCATACAGATGCGGTGTCAGGGATACGGCCGCATGAGGAAAAAACATATGGTCGGTTTCACGCGTTCCTTTATAAACAATTTCCAGCCAATGGCAGACTTTGGCGCGCCGCTCCCACAACACACTCATCCGCTGAGCCCACCTCAGTCACCAATTCAGGCAAATAAGCCGATGGTGGGCTGTGGCATTGCGTCCAACAGGCTGCCATCCGGCCATACCATTGATCCCGCTAGCCTCGGATGGCTACCTGCCCATCTCGATGAGGTAAGCATGGAGCACGCTGTGCAGGCAATCCGCCCGACCATCGACGCATTGTTCCAGCAGATCCGCGCCGGACAACTTCGTCCCATGGGTGGCAACCCCAAGAAAATGTTTTTTTCGGCGGAAAACTTGCCAACCATGTCTGGCTATTTGCCCGCCAGAGCCGAACTAGAGTTCGAGGCCCAGGACGCATCGACGGTTTGCCTGAGCAAGATACGACTGCATCAGCCCCCGTCCGACTCACACACTTTCTGCAACCCCTACGCGCCGTCCCAGACTGCCGCCCGACAGGCACAGAATCAGCGCGCCCGGTTCGAGGTTCAGAACATGTTGCCGTCGCCACCGGTCACGCCACTTCCTTCATCGCCGAAGATGTCGCGGCAATCGAGCCTGAGACAGGCCAGCGACTTGGCCAATCTCGGAGATCTGATCATCGGTGAAAGGATCCGGGCCACAAAAGCCCTGCCGCTACTCTGGACGAATGACGATCTGGACAAAGTGGGCAACGGGATACTCAAGTCTTACACTTTATTCAGACAGCACATCAATTCGCCCTATCGTTCGCAACGCAAGCACGGCGAAAAGATGGGCAATCCGGGCATTCATCAAAAAATCGGCAATGGCGCCAACAATACCGTTATCAGCAGGCGCAACGAAAATTCCTCTTATTTCCTCAAGGTTCCCCGGCACGTCGTCGAAGACATGTCTACAGAAGACATCGACGTGCACGACATGGAAGATCTGCTGGACCGTAACGAAATGCTCAACAACCTGACTGCCACGCTCTGCCGAAACGACTCCAGCACAGCGAACATCCGCCAACATTTCGCCGTCGAGATCATGAAAGAAATCCGCGGAGCGCACGAGAACCCGATTCCTGTCTTCCTGACACCGCGCGTGACAGGTTTTGGTCTTGACGAATTCGTACGCGACCCCTATGCCTTCGCCTCTCATCTCCCTGCACATGCATTGACGAAAAAGCTCGACGAGATGCGGGTTGCCTTGGATTGGATGCATGGGAATGGATTCGTTCACAACGACATCAAGCTATCGAATGTCATGTATGACATCAATCAGAAAAAACTGGTACTGATCGATTTCGAATGCGCCGATGAAATTGGCCAGGCTGATCCAGACCATGACATGGATCTCGATTCCGAAACGAACCAGCGCAATGAAGACAATAACGATTGGGAAAAGGTTGCCTCAATTGTCAAAGAGGCTGCGGAAATCGATACCCCAATGGGCGTTGTTGAATGAATCGCTCCCCGTTTTTCGTCTTCATCCAATCAATTTTTCAGCGTTCTTTTACTGATGCAGATGTCTCTTAGAGCATTCACGATTTATGGTAATAAATTTGAATGGTCATCATTCGTACTCACGATACATGATAAGGATTATTTGCATGTATTGCAGAAAATGCCACCAAATCCCTCGTTATATTCAACCTGCCTTACTAGTGCAATAATTTTATTTGGAATCACGCGCTCCGAGCGCTTGGGGGCAGGGCATTATTTGTGCACCAGAGCGTTGCGAGTGTCGCGTATTTTGCTGATTCTCGAATCTTCATGTACCGAAAATCGCGATTTCTCTACACAAGTAAACAGGATTGCTATTGTGCCAAACATCCCACCGCTCACCGCGATCGATTCCAACCCGATCCGATGATCCGGCTATTCTGGTCGGGGTGAGAGGATTCGAACCTCCGGCCTCTACGTCCCGAACGTAGCGCTCTACCAGGCTAAGCTACACCCCGACAATTCGCAGTGGGTGGTTAACCTGGAAAACAATTGATCATTACAGGGTTCATGGCATGGCGCCATGGCGGGAACATAACCCCCGGCAGGTAGTCCGAACTTGCCGGTCAATGATTCCGGTCAACTGCGAATGAACACAAGCTTATCAAAGAATCCTTGTATTCACCATCGGGCAAAACACTGAGTGCGGCGCGCGCAACAGCGGCTGATTCCTGAGCTTTCTTGCGCGTGTAGGCCAGGGCGCCGGAGTCGGTCACGGCGGCCAGGACAGCGTCGAAATGCTGCTCGTCGCCGGTTTCGATGCAGGTGCGCACCAGTTCACGTTCGGCCGCAGTGCCATGCAACATCAGGTACAGCAAGGGCAGCGTAGACTTGCCTTCGCGCAGGTCGTCGCCGACATTCTTGCCGATGTCGGCCGCGTTGCCGGAATAGTCGAGCACGTCGTCGATGAGCTGGAAGGCAGTGCCCAGCGAGCGGCCATATTCACCGGCAGCGTCGACCTGGGCGTCGGTGGCGCCGGCCACCAGCGCGCCGATTTGCGCCGCGGCTTCGAACAGCTTGGCGGTCTTGGAGCGGATCACCTGCAGATAGCTGGCTTCGCTGATGTCGGGGTCGTGCATGTTCATCAGCTGCAGCACTTCGCCCTCGGCAATCACATTGGTGGCGTCGGCCAGCACCTGCATGATGCGGATGTCGCCGGTAGCGACCATCATCTGGAAAGTGCGCGAGTAGACGAAGTCGCCTACCAGCACCGCTGCGGCATTGCCGAACAAGGCATTGGCGGTCTTGCGGCCGCGCCGCAGTGACGACTCGTCGACGACGTCGTCATGCAGCAGCGTGGCGGTGTGGATGAATTCGACGATGGCGGCCAGATCGTGATGGCCGGTGCCGCTGACACCGAGCGCCTTGGCAAACAGCAGCACCAGCTTGGGCCGGATACGCTTGCCGCCGGCGCCGATGATGTATTCGGAAATCTGGCTGATCAGCGCCACTTCCGAATGCAGTTGCCGTCGAATGACCAAATCGACGGCAGACATGTCGTTTGTGATGGCCCCATCGATCTGGCCCGGCGCAGTAGGAGTGAGTGTGGCTGACAAGTGATGACCCGGAAAAGAAACGCATTGCTGCGCAGTGGCTGAATTATACGATGCCGCGCGGATATCAGCGGAGAGCCCGGGCAGCTTCAACGGGATCAGGTCCGAGGAGCGCTGATGTCCCTGTGGCGGCATCATGCGGTCACCGTCGAGGTGCCGAGGAATCCTTTGACCATGCACCTAAGTCCATGTATAATTTGCGGTTTTCCCGATTTGGCAAGCAGCGCTGCAGCAAAACCGGCAGCCGGTGGGGGCGAAATCCGATCCATATTGGGTCAGCATGGTTTCACCGTCGAAGGCGACAGGGCACCTTGAACAGCAGGTGAAGCGGCATGGTTCCAGGATCGAAGAGGAAAATCGTTCTTCAATCAATTGATGAGGTTTCATATGTACGCGGTCATAAAAACCGGTGGCAAGCAGTATCGTGTTGTCGCTGGCGAAAAATTCAAAGTAGAACAGATACCGGCAGACATAGGTTCCGAAATCACCCTCGATCAAGTGCTCGCAATGGGCACCGGCGATACCATCAAGTTTGGTGCGCCGATGATCGAAGGTGCTACGGTCCTGGCTACGGTTGTAGCCCACGGTCGCCACGACAAGGTGAAGATTTTCAAGATGCGCCGGCGCAAGCACTATCAAAAGCACCAGGGTCATCGCCAGAACTACACCGAATTGCAAATCGTCTCGATCAACGGTTGATTCCGTCTCGGGCTAAACAGAATCCAAGGAGTCTCTCATGGCACATAAAAAAGGCGGCGGCACTACGCGCAACGGCCGCGATTCCGAGTCAAAACGACTTGGCGTCAAGGTCTACGGTGGCCAGGCAATCAATGCCGGCGGCATCATCATTCGTCAACGCGGCACCAAGGTGCATGCTGGCGAAAACGTCGGCATGGGCAAGGATCACACCTTGTTCGCGCTGATCGAAGGCAAGGTCCAGTTCGTGACCAAGGGTGCTTTGCAGCGCCACATGGTTACCGTCGTTCCTGCTTGATTGTTTGCTGCACCAGGTAGCACATTGATGTAGGGCGCGTCCGGCAGGATGCCAGGGTGACATGCTTTGGTATTTTTCCGGACTGGCCAGATAGTAAGGCGCGAGCCTTCAATCGAAAGGCTCTGTCACCGACAGGGCCTTTTCAGTTTTTTGGCAGCAAAAAATGAAGTTCATAGACGAAGCAAAAATTGAAGTCATTGCGGGCGACGGCGGTAACGGCGTGGCCTCGTTTTGCCGTGAAAAATTCCGTCCCTTCGGTGGTCCCGACGGCGGCGATGGCGGCAAAGGCGGCAGCATCCTGGCGATAGCCGACCGTAACATCAACACGCTGGTTGATTTCCGCTTCTCGAAATTGCACAAGGCGCGCGATGGTGAAAACGGCCGCGGTGCGGATTGCTACGGCAAGGGCGCCGATGACATCGTCCTGCGCATGCCGGTCGGCACGCTGATCATTGACCAGAACGATGGCGAGATCGTCGCCGACCTGACCGAACACGGCCAGGAAGTCTTGCTGGCCAAGGGCGGCGAGGGCGGCTGGGGCAATATCCACTTCAAGACCTCGACCAACCGCGCACCGCGCCAGAAGGGCGATGGCAAGCCGGGCGAACGGCGCGAGCTGCGCCTGGAGTTGAAGGTGCTGGCCGACATCGGCTTGCTGGGCATGCCCAATGCGGGCAAGTCGACCTTCATCACCGCGGTGTCGAATGCACGTCCAAAGATTGCCGACTATCCGTTTACAACACTGCATCCGAATCTGGGCGTGGTGCGGGTCAGCCATGAAAAAAGCTTCGTCATTGCCGACATTCCCGGCTTGATCGAGGGCGCCGCCGAAGGCGCCGGACTGGGCATCCAGTTCCTGCGCCATTTGCAGCGCACGCGTTTGCTGCTGCATATTGTCGACCTGGCGCCATTCGACAATGTCGATCCGGTCAAGGAAGCCAAGGCCATCGTCAAGGAACTCAAGAAGTATGACGATTCCCTGTTCGACAAGCCACGCTGGCTGGTCTTGAACAAGCTCGACATGGTGCCGGAAGACGAACGCGCAAAGAAGGTCAAGGACTTCGTCAAGAAGTTCGGCTGGAAGGGCCGGGTCTTCGAGATCTCGGCGCTGACGCGCGACGGTTGCAGCGACCTCGTCACCGATATCTATGAATACCTCGAAGAGCAGCGCCGTCTGGAATACCGCGCCGAAGATACGGTGCAGATGTCGGAAGCGGCCCGTGGCATTGCCTCCATCGAACCGGACGATCCGCGTTTCAAGACGCTGGAAGCCGAACCCAAGGCAGATCCGTTCGAGGATGATCCACGCTTTCGCAGCAT
>JBPBPY010000127.1:0-10058 GCA_050954505.1 Janthinobacterium lividum | reverse complement strand
GCGCCGAGGCCGACGGCGCAGCACCGGCTGCATTGACGGGAGCTGCTGGCGCCGTGGACTGGGCCGGATTCCGGCCGGTGCTTTGCCCGGCATCCTGCGTGGAGGCTGCAGGCGCCGTTTCGCCACCGGCCGCTTCCCGCTGGGCGCGCCGGCCCGTGCCGCGTTCGCCACGTTCGCCATTGGCGGCATTCGCACCATTGCCGCCATTGCGTGCACCACGCGGCTTGTCACCGGGCAGCACTACCGGCGCCCCATCCTTGAGACGGTCGGCACCTTCGGTCACCACCTTTTCACCGGCTTTCAGGCCGGTCAAGATTTCCACCTTGCTGACACTGGCCTGGCCGCGCGTGACCACGCGCAGCGATACGGTACGCGTATCCATGTTGATGACATACACAAAGTCGCCGGCACTGCCGTGGCGCAGCGCGGTCAGCGGCACGACGACGGCATTGCTGATAGTGCGCAGCAAGACCTGCACATTGACGAACTGGTTGGGAAACAGGGTCGCCTTGGCATTGGCAAACCGCGCCTTGGCGCGCACCGTGCCGGTGGAGGTATCGATCTGGTTGTCCAGCGTGGAAAATTTGCCGGTATCGAGGGTGGCCACGCGGGCGCGGTCGAGGGCGGTCACGCTCAGCACGGCGCCGCCATTGACACGCTGCTGGACTTGCGGCACCTGGTCCTGCGGCACGCTGAACTGCACATCGATGGGCGCCACCTGGGTGATGACCACCAGACCGGTGGCATCGTTGGCACTGACGACATTGCCGACATCGACCAGGCGCAAGCCGACCCGCCCGCCAATCGGTGCGACGATGCGCGAATAGCCAAGATTGAGCCTGGCCGTGCCTTCGGCTGCACGGTCGCCCAGCACGGTGCCTTCCAGCTGCTTGACCAGGGCTGCCTGGGTATCGACGTCCTGGCGGGCAATCGAGTCCTGTCCCAGCAAGGTCTGGTAACGCGCCAGCGTCACCTTGGCGCTGTCGAGCTGGGCTTCATCGCGCTGGCGCTGGCCGCGCGCCTGCATCAACGCCATGTCGAATTGTTGCGGATCGATAATGCCCAGCACGTCGCCAGCCTTGACGGTCTGCCCTTCGCGAAACAGGATCTGCTTCAGCACGCCACCGACCTGTGGCCGCACCGTCACCGTGGCAGCAGGAATGACGGTCCCCAGCGCGTCGATGATCACGGGCAGGTCTGCCAGTTCAGCCGTGCCGACACCCACCGTCGAGGCCAGACTCGCACCACCGGGGCCACCAGGACCACCGGGACCGCCGGGTCCGCCACGGCCAGCGCCGGCACCGCGCTGGCCGCCAGCGTTGGCGCCGCCAGCGCCCCCAGCCGGGACGGGCGGACGAGTCAAATGCCAGGTCAGCCAGCCCAGTCCGGCCAGCAACGCCAGGGCAACGATGCTGCCAATCAGGCGCGAGCGCCGCGTTGGCACCTGGCGTTGTGAAAAGGTGGTGCCTGACTGCGGCGGCTGGTTCAATGGGTCCATCTTTCATCCTTGCTTGCCGGGTTTTCCGGCGACAAATTGGGGGGTCCAGGAGCGCTTGCAGCGATGACCGGGAAGCGAGACGGCAGCGCGTGAGCAAGTGGTCGAATCGAATATCCGCGTCTGTGCCCAGGGTGTCATCCCTGGGCACAGGCGCGGCCATCACAACCGTTGTGCGCGCGTTCGGTTTTAGCTCCAGGTCTTCATTGCACAGACTCCCGACAGGCAGACGCCCGGCATCGGTCAACAGCGCGGTTGACCGATGCCGATTGCAAACCTGGATCAGGGAATGGCGAAGCTTACACTTTTCGCCAGCTGGCAATGTTTCGGATTGTATCGATCCTGCATGGTGAAATCATGTCGCCTTATCAGTGAGCAAGCAGGGAGCGGCGCGAGGCAACGGGCAAACCGGGGGTCGCAGCTGGCTGCCAAGCCAAGACAAGGTGTCAATGTCGGTTGATTTTACAGTTGCACGGCCTGACTGCCCCAGCAATGCTTTTGCATCATTGTTCGATTATCGGATGTCTTGTCCATCCGTGTACCGAAAATTGACAAAAGAATCATCAAAATTTCTGAACGACCCACATAAGAAATGTTGAGATTCGCATCAAGATAAATGACATTTTTATCAAAAATAAAATCCAGGCTTCGCCCATCCATTTTTATGCTGGCGGTCTGTCGGCCAGTTTGACAGCCGCGCCCACCACCACCCCGGAAACCGCAGCCAGATGGGCGCGAAGCGCTTCGATGCCGATGGCACGCTCCTTGCAAAAAAACGCCTGGTGGCAAGCATTCTGCTTGACCCGCCGTTCGTTTTCCGGTCTCGACAGCAAACTTGCCGAGCCGGCAATTCACCCCATGGAGACTCGATGCCTTTCCCAACTATCCGCTTGAACCCAAGGACCAGCCACCGGCCGGCAGCATCGCTGCAGCGCAGCCGCCCGGCAGACAACCGCGACTGCAAGCGCACCGTCCGACACGCTTTGCAACAATTGTTTCTCGGCCTGGCGATCTCAATGCTGTGCAGCCTGGTGCAAGCCATGCCGTATGCGTATGCCAGCATCAATTTCACCGAGCTGACGCTGTCCGGCCTGGATTCCCCGAATGTAAAAATCAGCGGCGCGACCGTCACCACCAGCAGTGCGTCGAACTATCTGGGTGCGCCGGCAGACGGGGCTTCGGCAGGCGGCACCCTGTCCAGCGGTTCCGATGTCAGGCAATCGTCTTCCGGCGACGAGAATGTCATGCCCGGCGAAAACGTGTTTGCCCAGGCGCTGCGCGACGGCTTTGGCACCCGTGGGGATTCATTCATTGCCGGCGACCTGTTGCGGGGCTTGCCGCCCGGCTCGGCCAGCGTGGTCTCGGAAGGTCATCTGGGCGCCGATGGAACGGCCGCTTCTGCTGCCGGCACCAGCACTGGATTCACCATCGATCTGGTAGTCACTTCGCCGACGGCATTTACGCTGCGCTTCATCGCCAGCGATATCGTTGCCGCCATGACGAGCGATGCAGGCGACGGCGCCAGCGCACAGGTCAACGCCAGTTTCACTGTCACCGGCAACAATGGATTCTTCGATATCTTCGCGCCCACCGAACTCAATGCCAGCACCAGCTCATCCTCGCGCAGCGGAGATGGATTCTTCGCCAGTGGTCCTGGCCTGTATGTCAAGGAACTGCTGCTCGATGCCGGCGTCTACCAGTTCAGCCTGCTCTCCGGTGCACAGCAACGGCTGCAGAATGCCGGCAATGTTCAGGTACCCGAGCCGGCGCCGTTGCTGCTGCTCAGCACCGGGCTGATCGGTTTGCTGGGTTTCGGCCGGCGCGCTCGCCGCAGCAGGGCCGCAATCCCGAACCGTGCATGAGGGCGAAATCAATTGCCATGCAGATCGATTGTTCAACGATCCTGCGTGGTGTGAGCCAGCGCCACAATACGATACTGAAATTTCCCAAAAACAAGTTGATGAATATTAATATTTAACGAAATACCGTGCTGCAGGCAGATTCGCTTCCCAAGCTCCTTGACGGGAGCCGGGAAGCTTCTTACTATCAGATTGTGACTTCGTCGCTGGACTGGAAGTTACAAAACGGATACAGGGAGTTGCAATGTCAATCGAACCTGCCGCACACGCCAGCCAGGGCGCTGCCTTGACCAATCCAAGGCACGCCGGCGCCGAAGTGGAACATCCCGCCGCCTGCATGGCGGGCACGAAGACGCTGCCGCATGCCGGTGCGCCGGTTGCCGAGCACATCATCAAGCTCGATCATGCCGGACCTGTCCCGGCGTTGGCCCAGCCTTTCCCCGAAGGCATGCGCCGAACGGCCCTGCAATTTGCGCCGCGCCGGCAAAATATCCTCATTGTCGACGATGAGCCGCGCAACCGGCTGCTGCTCGACGCCATGCTCAAGCCGGAAGGCTATCTGACGTTCACCGCTGCCAACGCCGATGAAACGCTGGCAGTGCTGGCACGCTATCCGATCGACCTGATCCTGCTCGACTACATGATGCCTGGCATGAACGGCTGCGAATTGACGCTGCTGCTCAAGGCTGATCCGCATACTCGCAAGATTCCCATCATCATGGTGACCGCGCTCGACGACCGCAGTGCCAAGCTGGCCGGTTTGAATGCCGGGGCTGAAGAATTTCTGTCCAAGCCGGTGGAGCGCTCCGAACTCTGGGTGCGGGTGCGCAACCTGCTGAGATTGAAGGAATACAGCGATCTACTGGAGAGCAATAACCAGACGCTCGAGCGCAAGGTTGCCGAGCGCACCGCCACGCTGCGCGAGAGCTATATCGAGGCAATCTTCACCATGACGCGCGCGGCCGAGTTCAAGGATGAAGATACCGGCACGCATGTGCGCCGCATCAGCGACTACTGCCGCTATCTGGCCACCGACCTGAACATGGACCGCACCTTCATCGACTGCATCTACTATGCCAGTCCGATGCACGACATCGGCAAGATCGGCATTCCCGACCATATCCTGCTCAAGGCCGGCGAACATGATGCCGCCGAGAGCGCCGTCATGCGCAGTCACAGCACCCTGGGCGCAGCCATCATCGGCGAAAGCGATTCACCCTACATGATCATGGGCGCGCAGATCGCCCGCAGTCATCATGAGCGCTGGGACGGCAGTGGTTATCCGCTGGGTTTGCGTGGCGACAGCATTCCCATCTCGGCACGCATCATGGCCATTTGCGATGTGTATGACGCGCTGCGCTCGCGCCGCCCCTACAAGAGTGCCATCAGTCACGCCGACACCACCCGCATCATTCTGGAAGGCGACGGCCGCACCTTGCCCGGGCATTTCGATCCCCTGGTACTGGCGGCGTTCGCGCGCTGCGCGCCACGGTTCGAAAAAATCTTCGACGCCTGCATCGAAACGGCCGACGGTGCCGCAGCCGCGCCGCTCGAGGAGGATGCCTTGCCACAAGTGCGGGAGCCTGCGCCCTAGTCGCCCGGGAAGCATCCCGTGAAGCACAAGGCATGACGGACAAGGCCGATTTGGCGCGCCTGGCTGGCTCGGGTGCGTCCTGAGCGCAAACGGCGCCCCCAGGCTGGACCGCGGCCGCACTTCATGCCTGCACCGGCGAAGCTGGCGCAGCGCAAATTGCTAGGTGCGCGGCGTCTTCGGCAGATCTCCCCGATGACTGGTGTGTCCGCGCTGTTCGAGCGAGAGCGCAACGCGGGCGAGGAAATCCGGGTAATGGTAAGGCTTGGTGATGTAGGCATCACAGCCGGCGGCCAGGATTTTCTGTTCATCGCCACGCATGGCAAATGCGGTCAGCGCAATGATGGGGATCTGCGCCGTGGCCGGATCGGCTTTCAGGATGCCGGCCGCCGTCAGGCCGTCCATGCCGGCCATTTGCACATCCATCAGGATCAAGTCCGGCATGGCATCGCGCACGATGCGCACCGCCTGCTCGCCTTCATCGGCTTGCAGCACGGCATAGCCGGCATTTTTCAAGACCAGTACCGCCAGCTTGCGGCTGGCCGGGTTGTCTTCAACGACAAGAATGGTCGTCATGTCGGGAAGCCCTTTCTGAATTGCCTGGAATCCATTGCCATCTCAACTTTCACTCGATTTCTTGAGATGCATGACCAATGCCCTCTTGACTTCACTATGGAACACCTTGGGATCGAACAGCGCCTTTTCCATCACCCGTCGCACCTTGCCATCGAGCATGGCGCGTTCGGAATCGGTGAGCTGTTTCGAGGTCAGGATGATGATCGGAATATCCGCCGTATCGGGCGCCGCATGCATGGCTTGCACCACGTCGAAGCCGGACATGTCCGGCATCATCAGATCGAGCACCACCAATGCCGGCTTCTTGCTCACTGCCAGCTCGATGGCTTCCTTGCCGCCATATGCACCGAGCGGTTCAAAACCGGCCGCCTTCAGATGCACCGATACCAGCGACACCGACATTGGATCGTCGTCGGCCACCAGCACGCGCTGGCCAAACCCGAGATCCAGGCCCAGCGCGGCCAGCGCCGCCATCAGGTCATCCTGCGACACCGGTTTGGAGAGTACTTGCGATGCACCCAAGGCAAAACTGCGCGAGGCGTCCGGCGTGATCGAGACGATCACCACCGGTATGTGCGCGGTCGCCGGTGTCTGCTTCATCAGGCTGAGCATTTGCCAGCCATCCATGCCCGGCAGGATGACGTCGAGCACCACGGCATCGGGACGCTGCTCGATGGCCATACGCATGCCGGCCTCGGCGCTCAAGGCATGGATTACGCGGTAGCCTTCGTTTTCCAGCTGGATGCGGAAGATCTTGGCCGCATCCGGCTCATCCTCGACCAGCAGCAGCAATGGTGGCAAGGCATTGCCGGCGCGCAGCTGCATCAATTCGCCGCCATGAGCCGAGAGCGCCCGCGGTATCTGGCTGATCAGCACGGGCGAAGGCAGCTCGCTGTCTTCCCGCAACGGCATCCAGACCGTGAAGGTCGACCCACGCCCCGGCTCGCTGCGCGCCATGGCGCCGCCGCCATGCAGCTCAGCCAGCCGCCGCACCATGGCCAGTCCAAGTCCGGTACCCTCGTATTTGCGCGAATGGGAAGAATCGATTTGCGTAAACGGTTCGAACAGCCGCTCCAGTCCTTCCGCAGAAATGCCGATGCCGCTGTCGGTGACACGCATTTCCATGTACCAGTCGTGGTCGGCTTCGATCACCGGAAACACGCGCAGGCCAGGCTGGGTATTGCAGGCGGCAATCTCGTTCAACCGCACCCGCCGCACCGACAAATCCACATGGCCCTGCGGCAGCGTGAACTTCACTGCATTCGAGAGCAGGTTGTAGAGGATCTGCTTGGTCTTGCGCACATCCAGGCACACCCAGTCCAGCCCATCGGCCACGCTGTGGGTCAGCGTCACCTGATTGTTGAGCGCTTTTTCCGCCACGATCGCCAGGCCGCTTTGCACCAGCGTGCCGACATTGGCCGGTTCGAGGTCGAGCGACATGTGCCCCGCCTCGATCTTCGAGAGGTCGAGGATGTCGTTGATCAAGGCCAGCAGATGCTGGCCGCTGGCCAGGATGTCGCTGGTATATTCGGCCTGCTCCGGCGTCGTCGGGCCGGCCATGCCATCCTTGATCACTTCCGAAAAACCGATGATCGCATTCAAGGGGGTGCGCAATTCATGCGACATGTTGGCCAGGAATTCGCTTTTCATGCGCGAGGCTTCCTCGACCTGGCGGTTCTGCTGGCTGATCTCTTCGCTGCGGGCCCGCAGCTGTTCGGCCAGCAGGCGCATGTCCTCGAGCTGCTTGATGTTGTGCAGCGCTGCCCCCAGCTGGGTGCACATGCGCTCGACGAACGCACGGTCGCGCGGCGTGATCGCTGCAGTCGACGCCATGGCCAGCACGCCCAACGGGGTGCCACGATAGCTGATCGGACAGTACAGCAAGGCCGCTGGCGCCACCATGGCAAAGCCGGTATCGACCGGCAGTTCGGCCAGCGCCTTGGCAGTGTCGACAATTTCGATCATGCGCTGCGATTGGGCTACTTCGCCAACCAGTCCTTCACCGAGCTTGAGCTGGCCCAGAACGCCAGCCGGCGCGCCGCGCGTGACATCGAGCCGCAAGGCGCCGCCCAGTTCTTCATAGCCGTAGAACAGCAAGGAAGGAAAACCATGATCGCGTGCCAGGATATCCATGGTGCCGCGCAGGATTTCGCTGCGGCTGGTTTCGGCGTTGTACAGGGCCAGGGCGGCAGCGTTGGAGCGGTCGTAGCGGGCAGCCTGCTGAAACTTTTCCTCGGCAAGGGCGCGCTCGCGCATGTCGCGGCGCACCCGCAGGAACGTCATCGGCAAGACCACCGCCAGCAGCAGCATCAGGACAATGAAGCCGTTGCGTGCCGCCGCCGTGCGTTCGGCCTCCTCGGTCTGGCGCTGTTGCAGCAAGCCGCGCTCTTCTTCCTCGATGGCGCCGCGCACGGCAATGATGCGGGTGAGACCCTGGCGCGGTCCGTCGCTGCCGGTCATGGCAGTGCCAAACTGTTTTTTGACCGCTTCAAAACCTTCGCGCTCCAGCAGGGTGATGAAATAGCGGTTGCGCTCTTCGCGCAAGTCGAGCTCGTGGCGCAGTTCGGCAATGCGGCGTTGCTGGCGTGGATTGTCGGTCGTCAGCATGGCAATGTTGACCACTTCTTGGTTCAACAAGTTGACGACCGTATCACGCTGCTCGAGAAAACTGCTGCGGCCGGTGATCAGATGGGCGCGCAACGCTGCTTCCGACCGATACACCAGCTCGGATATCTCGTTGGCGCTGAGAATGACCTGATGGGTGTGGCTGACAAACCGGGAGGCTTCGATGGTCAGCCTGGTCAGATGCCAGGTCAAGGCACCCAGGGCCATCAATGCAGCGAGCGCCGAAAAAAAGCCGGCCAGAATCTTGCGTTCGAATGTCATTGTTTTATGTTCCACAACAGTCCGTGTACAGACGAACGCTGCTGGACGACACCCGACAATCACCGACGGCTGCATGCAGCAATCCGATGGCACTGACCATCAAGCCGTCTGCCAATCACGTTTTGTACTTAGTTCCATTTTGCACAGTTTCTTTCAAATTGGATAGATCAAAGGTGGATAATGTTATGCGGAATTATTCACAAGATGCCTGGCAATGCAATTTGCGTGGTCATCCAGCGACAACCCAACTGGCATCAACCCAATCGATTGATCAGTGACCCATCGAAATGGGCGGCGGTCGGGGAATAAACCTGCCAGAGGTCAACGCCGCGGAAACGTCGGACGTTATTGATGCAACTGTGGAACGCGTGTCAGGCCAGACACCGGCAGTGCAACACCGGGCATCCATTTGTCATTTCGTCCAACTGTAAAGCGCAACGTGCAAGCAACCTCTTCCCTCGCCACTGTTCGTCCTTCCGTCCCATCCAGTGTTTCTGCCTGGCCCGAAATCCTCCAGGGCCCGAACGCGCCCGCGCTGCTGCGCGACGAAGTGCTGGCCGATCTGTTCGAAGACAGCGCGCGCGCGTTTCCGCAACGCTGTGCGTTGATCTTTGGCCAGCGCACGCTGAGCTACCAGCAGCTTGATGAACTTGCCGAGCAGGCAGCAAGCACCTTGCAGGATGCCGGCGTGGTACCGGGCCGCATTGTTGGCTTGTGGCTGCCGCGCGGCATCGACCTGCTGGTCATGCAACTGGCCATTGCCAAGACCGGTGCCGCCTGGCTGCCCTTCGATGCCGACACACCGGCCGACCGGGTGCTGGTCTGCCTCGACGATGCCAATGCCGTGGGTATCGTCAGCTGCGAGCAATTCCTGCCGCAACTGGCCGAACACGGGCAGGTCGCCGGCGGCAGCTGGAGCGCGGAATCGTTGCTGGCCGATCGCGGCGCCGCACCGGTCACGCCCAGGATGCGCAGGCGGTGCGGGCGCAATGATCCGGCGTATGTGATCTATACCTCTGGTTCGACCGGCAAGCCCAAAGGCATTGAAATCAGCCAGGGCAGCATCTGCCACTTCCTGCGCAGTGAAAACGCCGTGCTCGGCATTCGCGGCGACGACCGGGTCTACCAGGGCTTTTCAGCCGCGTTCGACATGTCGTTCGAGGAAATCTGGATCAGCTACCTGGTCGGCGCAACCCTGTGGATTGCCCCGCGCGAGGTCGCCACCGATCCGGAAGCGCTGCCGCTGGCACTGATCGAAAACCGCGTCACGGTGCTGCATGCGGTGCCAACGCTGCTGGCGCTGTTCGCCCAGGACGTGCCCAACCTGCGCTTGATCAACCTGGGGGGCGAGATGTGCCCGCAGTCGCTGGTAGCGCGCTGGGCGCGAACCGGGCGCCAGGTATTCAATACCTACGGCCCCACCGAAGCCACGGTTTCGGCCAGCCTGGCCGAGCTGCACGCCGGCTTGCCGGTCACCATCGGACGCCCGCTGCCCAACTATGGCTTGCTGGTGATTAGCACCGCGCTCGAAAACGGCCTGACCCTGATGCCACGCGGCGAAGTCGGCGAGCTGTGCATCATCGGACCTGGCGTGGCCTCCGGCTACCTCGGCCGGCCCGACCTGACGGCTGAAAAATTCCTGGCCAATCCC
>JBPBPY010000106.1:0-10060 GCA_050954505.1 Janthinobacterium lividum | reverse complement strand
CATGGCCATGCGATCGGGTGCCAGTTCCATGTCATTGGCCAGCAAGCCATACATGGTGGCGGTTTCATCCGACGCGCCGGCAGTCAGGGTTTCAAACATCAGGCTGGAGACGCCGGCGGCCGGCACGCCCTTGAGTGAATACGGATTGAACTTGTCGAAGCTGGTGCTGCGCCCGGGGTTGGCGAGAAACAGTTCGCCGCCTTTCGGTGCGTCTGGATTCACATAATCGAAGTGCGTGAAACCTGCAGGGTACTTGGGTGTGTCGTAGAGCGAGAATGCATGGGCCGCATGGACTGTCCCACTGGTCAGGGAAGTGGCGGCGAGCAGGAAAAGAAAGGAGAGTTTGACCATGCGTCCCAGTGTCGTGGAAATCGAAGACCCGGCAAACAGTGGCGAGCCAGGGTTATTCTACAGAAAGGCTCCTGAACTTGTTATCATTGGCAAACGTGGAAATCTGCTGAAGCGTTATCCGAAAGGGTTGACCATGCTTCGTTCCGGGCACCTGGCTTGGAAGCCGTCATCTGCCCCGACTTCGGGCCTTGCGCCAGCTGCGCAATCAATGCCCGCCCCTGCGCTTGCTGTCATGCGTTTTTCATAGGCTGCGAAATTTGCTTCCGTGCGCTCCTGTGCTCCTGCGCTCCTGTGCTCCTGCGCTTTCATAGGCAGCAGCGCCCAGCTTGAGCGCGATGGAAAGCGCTTGCTCGACTGCCGGCAATGTCATCGGCAGCCCGGCCTGATCCAATCAAACTTCAATCCGCGCATCTTAAATCGCATTTGCAATCATCGCAATCATCGGCCGGAATTGACCGGTATTGGCCGGCATTGCAACGGGAATTTCCTGGTGCAGGTCTCGGATGCAAACCAAGCGGCGTCAACACGCTGCAACCGCCTGATTCTCGCTGCAGCGATTTAAGCTCGGGTACAATCTGCGCCTGAAGAAAAGCACCAACGCCCCCAATAACAAACCATTTCCACGGTTGCCGCCAGAGTGAGATCGGCACAGCACCGCTCGAAACAATCAGAGGAGTTTCCCATGGCATTCCTGCAAGGCAAAAAAATACTGATCACCGGACTCTTGTCCAACCGCTCGATTGCCTACGGCATTGCGCAAGCATGCCGGCGCGAAGGCGCCGAGTTGGCATTCACCTATGTGGGCGAACGCTTCAAGGAGCGCACCACGGAATTCGCCAAGGAATTCGACAGCAGCTTGATCTTCGACTGCGATGTCGGCAGCGATGAACAGATCAATGCCTTGTTCGCCGACCTGGCCAAGACCTGGCCATCGTTCGACGGCTTTGTCCATGCGATCGGCTTCGCACCGCGCGAAGCGATTGCCGGCGATTTCCTCGATGGCCTGTCGCGCGAAAACTTCCGTATTGCGCACGATATCTCCGCTTACAGTTTCCCGGCCATGGCCAAGGCAGCCCTGCCCATGCTTTCCACCAATGCGGCGCTATTGACCCTGTCCTATCTCGGCGCGCTGCGCGCCCTGCCCAACTACAACACCATGGGTCTGGCCAAGGCATCGCTGGAAGCCAGTGTGCGCTATCTGGCCGAAGCACTGGGTGGCAAGGGAATCCGCGTCAACGGCATTTCGGCAGGTCCCATCAAAACCCTGGCAGCAAGCGGCATCAAGGATTTTGGCAAGATTCTCAACTTTGTCAAAGCCAATGCCCCTCTGCGCCGCAATGTGACCCAGGAAGATGTCGGCAACACAGCGGCTTTCCTGTTGTCGGACCTGGCTGGCGGAATTACCGGTGAGATTACCTATGTCGACGGCGGCTTCTCGCAAGTCGTCGGCGGAATTGCCGAATAAAAAATGGCGTGACGGCGGAAACAAGGTTAAAAGATTCCTCTAAAGAACATTCACTGCGAGTTTTTACTTGAAGGAAACTTTTAACCGTATTTAACGGGTTCAACTTTAATTGATGTCAACACCTGCAATGATTCTGATACTAAAATTGCTATAACTTGTTCGCACTTATGCGCAAAGTGTGAAATCTGACCGGTGCGCCGCACCCTTCGGAATTATTTGCGCCGTGAGGCGTATTATGGTCACAGTAATCAGCCCGATCGTTTCCTATATTTCCAATACTGCCAGCGACCCGCAACTGGCAAGCCTGCAGCGCCAACTCTCTGCCGCGCAGACACAGCAAGCGGCACTGCAAAGCGCCACCCTGACGGCCGCTGCCACCGGTACCAACATCAGCACCGATACATCCTCGCAACAACAAATTCTTTCGCAGCGCATTGCATCGTTGCAGACACAAATTGCCCAGGTTTCTGCCGCTGACAGTGCACGCGCTGCCCAGGCCGACGCCGTCGACCCGGCCGATTCGCAGACCGATTTGCAAACCGACCCGCTGAACCAGGCCAATACCGCAGCCCAAGCCAATGCAGCGCTGGCTGCCAATGGCACGCTGCGCGAAACTGCATTGCAGCAGTCAAATGCCGATCTGCTTGCCAATCAAGTACTGCAATCGACGTCGGCTTTGCAGCAAAATGCGGCGTTGCTGAGCAACCCCTTGTTGCTTGCTGCTGCGGCCCAATCGAACAATTCACTCTTCGACACGAGTAATTCGCTGTTCGATACCAATCCGCTGTTCCAGACAAATTCCGTCACGGGTGTCAATTCGCTGTTCAACACGAACTCGCTGTTTGATACCAATGCATTGCTGCCGACCAGTTCGCTGTTCCAGAGCAGTACCGACTTCAACACCAATCCACTGTTTCAATCCGGGCTGGGTTTGCAGACCAACGCGATCGACCAGTTCAACCTGTTCTCGACCCTGACGGCTGCAGCGACGGGCAACAACCAGATTCAAGCATTGTTGTTGAATCAGCGCTCCAATCCTTTCCTGACCGCCAGCGCAGCCAACTCGGGATCGGTGATCAACGTGTTTGCCTGATTACGGCCTGGCTCTTGCGCAACAAAAAAGCAAGCGCGGCAGCCGCTTGCTTTTTTGTTGCGAAACCAGTGCGATTCCATTTTTGCTGGCCCGCTGTGCTTTTTCCAAGGCAAAGCGGGCTTGGTTGTTTGAACGCCGCTGGTTGGCCACCATCGTTTGTTTCGCAAGCCACAGATGGCAACGACGTGGCACTCATCATCCAGGGTATGACGGGTTGAGGTGATCTCTGCTGGGCGGTATTGAGCCTGCGGGAATGCAGATACAGCAGCCCCCAATCTGTCGCGCGCTGGGCGGCTCGCTGCTGGGCTTGTGATTGCCGTGGATTTTCAAGGACTGATTTTCACCCCGTATTCCAGTACCTGAGACCGGCCGGCGGTCAGCGTACCGACGGCGATGACAAATTGCCCGGTCCCTGCATCGGCAGGCTGGCTCGAGAATGTGCCTTGTGAGGTGGTAGCAGGATGTGCAGTTGAATTGCCCTGGTAGGTTGAAAACGCCGGCGTATTGTTGTATACCACCACCGTGGTGACTGTCGCATTGCTGATGTTGGTGGTGGTCACCCGATAGCGCACACAGGCATTCGGACTGGCGCCCGTGGTAATTGGCGTTTGCATGTAGGCGGTATCGGCCACGCCGTCGCAAGCCGCATCGAGAGCCTGGGTGATCACCACGGCGGTTTGCACCGTCACCGCCACGACGTTGACGGCATCATGAAGTCGGTCACTGACACCGGACACATTGCCGGCAGCGCGAAAATACAAATCGGTCAAGGCAACACTGGCGCCGCCAGGAATCGTCACATCGGCGAACACCACGGTGTTGCTGCCCGCTCCCACATTGGCCGAAGTGATCGGGTTGCCGCCCGCATCCCGGTACACCACCACCCAGCCGGAAGGCAGAATGTTTGCGGCGAAGGATGCATCGGTACTGGCGTTCAGGGTAAAGGAGTCCGATGCATTGCCGGGATTGTTCAAATACATGGTAAACCGCGTCGTGGCGCCGGGGTTGACGGTGTTGGTGGTGACTGCAGCGGCTTCCGGACCCGCGCCTGCACCAGGTGCGCCTGGCCCAGCGGAATTGCTGGTGATGTCGACATTGGATATCGAACTGACCGTGGTGGTATCGGTATTGCTGGCGGTGGATGCACTGTACTGACTGGTGGCGGTAACAACGAGATTGTTGCTCAAACCGGCGGCGGTTGCACTGGGTACCGTTGCCACCGCGATGAACTGGAAGCTGGCACCCGCAGCAATGACACCGGTATTCGTCAACGCAACATTATTGTCCGCTATCCCATCACCATTGGCATCGGCAAAAAACTGCACAGTCGAATAGGCAAATCCACCGCTGTTCGTTGTTGACAGGGCAAACGTATCCGGGCCGTTGCCGGTATTGGTGATGGTGTGGGTAAAACTGGCTGTTTGCCCGGGACCGATGTTTTTCGAACCGTTGCTGCCGATGGTCACGGCACCGACCTGTTGCACAGTTGTCACCACGGTATTCGAACTGATGGTACGCGTTGTCGAGGCTGCATCGACATAGCTTGCCTGGGCTTGATTGGAAATCGCGGACCCAGCTGCAGTCGCTGCAAACGCTTGGTTGCTGCCAAAACTGCCAAAGCTGCCAAAAAGCGCCAGTACGGTTGCCAGTCCGATTGCCATGAATGGACGATTACCGAAGCTGCCTCGCCGCAGCGATATTTTGGCGCACCTGTTTGTTCCATGTGTCATGCGTCACCCAAACGTGTTTGTTCTGAATAAACTGTACGACTGCAGAACAAGTTAGCGCTAACGTCCGACTGCACATCGAGTTCCGCCTCAGGGTGCAGTTCGAAAGGTCGCCGTTACATTCTTATGGCGCCAGCTGATGTTTCAGTTCTATCGTTTTAACAGTTTGTATCATATTATACCTGGAGTTAGTTTCTTTAAAGAAAATTTGGTCAGTTAGGTTGTTGGCCAGCAGTTTTGATGTTGTGCGTGACAATTTCCGCAATTCTGTGAACGAGCGACAACACCGGTGGCGATGAAAATAGCTGCCCAGGCCGAGCGCGAGCAGCGAAGGCAGTGCCGCCGACGTGGATACATCAGTAATCCGTGCGCGGAAATGCATCGATTCGGCGCAAAAAGGCGGGAATTTTTTAGCAGGTCAATTGATTGAGCACGTTGACAACTGTCATGCCAGACACAAAACATTGGACAGTGGTCATGTTTTCCGTATAGAATCCTGGCTGTGCGATGCACCATGCACCGCACTCTGCAGCACCGCGAACCCTTAGCATTAACGATAAAGCCATCCCGCCCCCTGGTGTTGAAGTTTGAACACCGTCCCGGCGCAACGCTTTTGTGCCGAATTCTCTCTGAGTTTTCTTTGCTGTTTCGTTGGTTGGCGTTGCATTTTTGCGCATGCGTATTTCATCTCGAATGAAGTGCGGGCGCTGATATATACGAAAGAAATAAATGACTACAGAAGTGACTTTTGAATCACTGGGTTTGCACGCGTCCATCCTCAAGGCATTGACCGAAGCTGGCTACACCAAGCCAACTGGCGTGCAAGCTCAAGCAATTCCTGCCGCTCTGCAAGGCCGTGACCTGCTAGTTTCTTCGCAAACCGGTTCAGGCAAGACTGCCGCTTTCATGCTGCCGGCACTGAACAAATTTGCATCAATCGAACAAGCACCGTTCACCATCAAGACCCCGAATCAGGAAGCGCAATCTTCCCGTTCACGCGGCGAGCGTCCACGCTTCAAGGCTGCCCAGCCAAAGATGCTGGTGTTGACGCCAACCCGTGAGCTGGCTCTGCAAGTGACCACCGCTACCGATAAATACTGCTCGTCGAACCGCCGCATCAAGGCTGTTTCCATCCTCGGCGGCATGCCTTATCCAAAGCAGATGCAATTGCTGGCCAAGAATCCTGAAATCCTGGTTGCCACCCCTGGCCGTTTGATCGACCATATGGAATCGGGCAAGATCGATTTCTCGCAACTCGAAATCCTGGTCCTGGACGAAGCCGACCGCATGCTTGACATGGGTTTCATCGAGGATATCGAAAAGATCGTTGCTGCTACGCCTGAAACCCGCCAGACCATGCTGTTCTCGGCTACGCTTGATGGCGTCGTCGGCAACATGGCCAAGCGCATTACCCGCGATCCGCAAATCATCCAGATCGCCGGTTCCAGCACCAAGCATGAAAACATCCAGCAGCGCGTTCTGTTTGTCGACGACCTGTCGCACAAGAATCGCCTGCTCGACCATCTGCTGCGTGATGAAACCATGGACCAGGCCGTTGTCTTCACCGCCACCAAGCGTGACGCCGACACCATCGCCGACCGTCTCAACATTGCCGGCTTTGCTGCTGCGGCACTGCATGGCGACATGCACCAGGGCGCGCGCAACCGCACGCTCGACGGCATGCGCCGTGGCCAGGTGCGCGTGCTGGTGGCAACCGACGTTGCCGCCCGCGGCATCGACGTGCCGACCATCACCCACGTGGTGAACTACGATCTGCCAAAATTCCCTGAAGACTATGTGCACCGCATTGGCCGTACCGGCCGTGCCGGCCGCAATGGCCAGGCAATTTCGCTGGTCAACCATGCAGAAGGCATGAACGTCAAGCGCATCGAACGCTTCACCAAGCAGTTGATCCCGGTTGAAGTGGTCGAGGGTTTCGAGCCAAAGCGCACTGCTTCGGCACCACGCTCGTCGGCACGTCCAGGCGGCTGGAAGCCGGGCGACAACCGCGGCAATTCCTCAGCCAAGCCAGGCCAGCGTACTTTCAGCAAGCCAGGCGCTCCGGCGCGCAAGGAAGGCGGCGGCTTCAACAAGGGTCCACGCACCGGTGCCGATGCTGGCGCCGGCGCTGCCCGCCGCTCCTATGGCGATCGTTGATTGATTTGACTCCACTCTGAGTTGATCGGTTGGCAGCGTTTGCACTGCTGCCAGCCATCGGACCTCTCGAAAAACCGCTTCGTCATGCAGCGGTTTTTTTTCGCCTGCAACAATGTGCGCAATCCGGTGCGCAAGCCGGTTTCGAAACCACACGCGCGAGATTTACGCGACACAGGTACGAAAGCCGATGAATGCTTCGCTGCAGGCCGGGCGCAGAAACCCGCGATGCCGGGGGGAACGCAAGCGCGCCCGGGTGGCAAACGAAGCGCCGCGCACTGCCTGATGGCTGCCGAATGCCGTGGCAGAATATTCGCGCCAGGCGTCGGCGGAAAATCCCGGATAGGGCTCGAAGGATGTCGCTGTCCATTCCCATAAATCGCCCCAGCGCAGGGCCGGATGCGCTGACGTCGCGGCATACTCCCATTCCGCTTCGGTAGGCAGGCGGCGCCCGGCCCAGGTGCAATAAGCCTGGGCTTCATACAGGCTGACATGGCGCACCGGTTCATGACCAGCAAGCGAAGTGCGCTTGCCGAAACGTTCGCAGCACCAAAACCGGCCATCACGCTGCCAGTCGCGCGGGGCCGACTGTTCACGCGTCATCAGCCAGCCCCGTCCGGCCTGGCTCCAGTACTGCGGATTCTGGTAACCGCCATGGTCGACGAACGCGGCGTACTGCGCATTCGAGACCAGTGTCGAATCCATCAGGAAAGCCGGCAGCTGGCGCACATGCACCCATTTTTCATTATCGAACACGAAGCCGCTGCGGTCGGTGCTGCCCATTGCCATGCTGCCGCCAGCGAAACGGATTTCCCCCTGAGCCCAGGTAGGCACGGCGCGGTCAACCAGGCGGGATGGCAATTCCACGCCCAGCAATTGCAGGCTGGCCGCCAGTTCTTCACCATGCATGTCTTCATGGGCAAGGACCAGCCGGTAGGGATACAGCGCGGTATCGCTGCTGCCGGCGCGGCCGAGCTTGTCGAGCACGCGGTCCAGCACTTCGTTGCAATAGGTTTTCAGAGCGCCATGTCCGGGCAATCCAAGGTTCCAGCGCGCCCGGTGCGGCACCGTATTGGCATCGAACCAGTCGTCGCCCATGGTCAGCATGGAGGCGCGCTGCGCCTCGGGGGGCGCACTCGATGCCGCTTCACGCAAGACAAACCATTCGGCAAACCAGGCAATATGGCCAAGCTCCCAAAGTGGCGGATTGATCATCATCAGCCGCGGTACGCGTTGCGGTTCATCGAGTCCGACCTCGACAAAACGATTGAACAGCGCCAGCGTATGTTCGCGCGCATCCTGCAAGGCGCCGGCCAGTTCATTTGGTGAAGCGTTGCGAAAGGAAAGATTCATTCTTGTCCGGCTCTGGAAAATGCGCTGCAGTGCTGCAGTGCTGCTGACATTGGCGTTCATCTTATTATCCTGCTTGCGCCGGCAAAAGGAAAACAGCGGCTTGCTGTCGCCGAAACTCCACAAGCCCTGCCCGCTCAAAGGCAGGCAGCTGCGCGGCTGTTCGGGGATAATGCTGCCATTGACTTCAAGGAATTGCCATGTCCGACAACCCGCTGCACAATACCGGAGCCGCTCCCGTCACGATGGACCCTGCACCGGTCCGGCTGACCATGTTTTCGCACGGCGGCGGCTGCGGCTGCAAGATCGCGCCTGGCGTCCTGGCGCAAATTCTCGGCCAGGGTGGCGGCTTTCCGATTCCGAAGGAACTGCTGGTGGGAATTGAAACCGCAGACGATGCAGCGGTGTATCTGCTCAACGACCAGCAGGCACTGATTGCCACCACCGACTTCTTCATGCCGATCGTCGACGATCCCTTCGACTTTGGCCGCATTGCCGCCACTAATGCGATTTCCGATGTGTATGCAATGGGCGGCACGCCGATCATGGCGCTGGCACTGGTGGGCATGCCGGTCGACCGCTTGCCGCTGGATGTGATCGGCAAGATTCTCGCTGGTGGCGAATCGATCTGCGCCGCCGCCGGCATTCCCATTGCCGGCGGCCACACCATCGATTCGGTCGAACCGATCTACGGCCTGGTCGTCATGGGCCTGGTACACCCGTCCAGGCTCAAACGCAATGCCGGTGCCCAGGCGGGCGATGTGCTCATCCTGGGCAAGCCGATCGGCGTGGGCGTGATGTCGGCGGCGCTGAAGAAGTCGGCACTCGATGCGAACGGTTATGCCGCCATGATCGCCAGCACCACCAAGTTGAACCGGCCTGGCTGCGCGCTGTCGGGCCTGCACGGCGTCCATGCCTTGACCGATGTCACCGGCTTCGGCTTGCTGGGCCACCTGCTGGAAATGGCGCGCGGCGCCGGACTGCGGGCCAGGCTGTCGATGCAGCAGATTCCCTTGCTGCCGGGGGTACTGGAATTGGCGCAACAAGGGTATGTCACCGGCGCATCGATACGCAACTGGGACAGTTATGCAGCGCAGGTGCAGCTTGACGGCACCATCGGCACGGCACAGCGGCATCTTCTCAGCGATCCGCAAACCTCGGGCGGCTTGCTGGTCTCCTGCGCAGCCGACAGTGTGGCTGCCGTCCTGGAAATCTTCCGTGCCGATGGGTTTGCCGACGCTGCCGTCATCGGCAGCATGGAAGCAGGAAGCGCTGGCGTGGATGTCGGCAGCTGACGAGCTTTCCTGCTTTCCCACCTATTCCACTTTCAGATCAGCGCACGGGCCAGCCGTATGCCGCTAAATTGCCAGCGCGCCGTGGTGGGAAAGAAATTGCGATAGCTCGGGCGGCTGTGTCCGGCCGGTGTGGCGCACGATGAACCACGCAGCACATATTGGTTGACCATGAACTTGCCGTTGTACTCGCCGATCGCGCCAGGCGCCGTGGCATAGCCCGGATAGGGAGCGTAGCTGCTCGTGGTCCACTGCCAGCAAGTGCCAAACATCTGCTGCAACAGCGCACCGGCATCGTCATTGGCCGCATGTTCCCATTCTGCTTCGGTAGGCAGCCGTGCGCCGGCCCAGCGGGCATAGGCATCGGCCTCGAAGAACGACAGATGGCTTGCCGGCGCGCTCAGGTCCAGCGGTACCAGTCCATGCAGCGTGAATTCATGGAAGACCCCCTGCCCGGGCTGCGTGGCTGAAGACAACGCCGTGGAGCCGCTTGCCAGTTCATGCCAGTACAAAGGCATGGACAGCCCTTCGGCACTGATCCAGTCCCATCCTTCCGAAAGCCAGAATGCCGACGTCCGGTACCCGCCGGCGCGGATGAACGCCAGGTAGTCACCGTTGCTCACCAGTT
>JBPBPY010000111.1:0-10079 GCA_050954505.1 Janthinobacterium lividum | reverse complement strand
GCGCCATTGCAGCCGGCGCACGCGAAATTGCAGTCGTGCTCTCGGCCACCGACACCATGAACCGCAAGAACATCAACATGAGCCTGGCCGATGCAGCGCGCGTGAGTGAAGAAACGCTGATTGCCGCGCAGCGTGCCGGCTTGCGCACGCGCGCCTATGTGGCGGTGGCGTTCGAGTGCCCGTTCGAAGGCGTGACCGACATCCAGCCGGTGGTTGAACTCTCCGAGCGCATGGCGGCGGCCGGCGCCGGCGAGATCGTGATTGCCGACACCATTGGCGCAGCGGGTCCGGCCCAGGTGCGCGACCGGCTGGCGATCCTGAAACAGAGCATTCCCCTCGATGTGCTGGCATTGCATCTGCACGACACGCGTGGGCTTGGCACGGCCCTGGCCTGGGCGGGAATCGAAGCCGGCATTCGCCGCTTCGACAGCAGCACTGCCGGCTTGGGTGGTTGTCCATTCGCGCCCGGTGCGGCCGGTAATCTGGCCACCGAAGACCTTGTCCTGATGGCCGAGCAGGCCGGTTTTGCCACCGGTATCGATGCCGACCGGCTGGTCGCGGCAATCGAGTATGTCGAAGGCAAGCTCCTGCGCCCGCTCGGTGGGCGCAGCATGACCTGGTTCAGGAAACGGCGCGCCAGGCTGGCGGCAGAGCAGGCGCAAGCGCAGGCAGCCTGAGCAACACGGCAGCGGCAACCACCATAATGAAACCGCAACCGCAACCGCAACCGCAACCGCAACCGCAACCGCGACCTCGGCAATAGCGACCGCCGGACCACGAACTGTGTCCCGTTGAACGGCATCGCCGCGCCGGCTGCCAAGCCGCCTGCGCGATCTGTCCCATTCCTCTCTCGTTTCCCGTATTGCTGAATTTGCCATTCCACGGAGATTGCAGATTCGGCGCTCGACATCGAAATCGCCGGCGCCTTTGCGCGACTTGACGATCGCATTCCTGCATCGAAAACCTGCATCGAAAACCTGTCAATCACGACTATCCTGCATTGCCCATCCAGGTGACATGCCGGCATCGATGGCGCGATCGAAAAAAATATCCAGGCAGTCAAATCCCTCATGTTTCTTTTGCGCAACAGTAAAAATAATTGCTTTGAAGAAAACGAAATAATTGACACAAACGGTAAAAACAAATATTCTGTTTCCTGTAGGCATTGTTCAAGACACAAATCGTTTGTTCGACAATTTATCCATCTACTTCATCAGGTGTCACCATGGCTGCTTCGAAAACCCACTTGAATCTTTTGCTCGTTTTGACCGCCAGTGTTTCATTGATCGGCTGTGCAGGTGTTTCCGGCACCATGGGTCCCGGGCAGCAACGCGCATCGGCCACCTTGGTCAACAACGCTTCGACGGCCGCTGCCAGTGCTTCGGCCTCATTGTCTGGCGCAGCAAGCCCGGCTTCAACGGACAAGGACGTGGTCTACCTGTCCACCTCGATGTCGGGTTCTTCAATGGCGACGGCACAAAGTGGTTCGGTTTCGAAGTTTTCAGCGACGCTGAGCGTGGCGGGCACCTCGGCAGATCAATCATCATCTGGCACCGGTACACCCGGCACTACCGGCACTGCCGGCACCTCGGCCGGAACCGGTTCGAGCATCCCGTCGACCGCTGCCAACGGCAATGGCGGCACCAACCCGGCGAGTTCATCGGGTACGTCTGGCACCTCCTCAACGGGTTCAGTTCCTCAAATCCGCAATACCACCAACAGGCTGGCGACCGTCAACCTGAATGCCAACGGCATCCTGCAGGCAGTGGGCAAGACGGTTTCCGGACTGGGCAGCGCTACCGATACCGTTTCCGTGCTGCCTGAAACCCAATCGGCATTGGCGAACTTGATCGTCGATACCGGCAAGCTGGTGGGCAGCACCGGCAAGACCGTCGATGCATTGACACTGCAGAACAATCCGGTCGGCACCGCCCTGGGCACCACGGCGACATTGCTGACCAAAACAGGCACCGTGGTCCAGGATGCCGGCGCCGTGGTCTCGTCCTTGCCCGTCGATGAACTCGGCCCGGTGACCAACCTGGCCGGTTCCGTCATCACCAACGTTGGTGAGAATGTCAGTGCCCTGAGCACACCGGTGTCGGCCACGCTGACCACCGGCGTGGTCGGCAATGTCGCTTCCACTGTGGGCAAAGTGATCGTTCCAATCAGCGTCAACGCCGTGACGCTGACCCAGGCGGTTGGTTCGGTGACACCACTGGGCAATGTCGTTGCCAGCACCGGTGCCGCAGTCGTCAATGTCGGAAACAGTCTTACCAGGTCCAACAATGCCACGGTCCAGGACCTGGGCAATGTGGTGCAGCAAACCGGCATCGCCGTGGTCAACACCAGTGCGCTGGTCAGTGCGCCAAACGGCTCGGCTTCCAACACGGGATCAGCAAACACCCTGGCGCTCAACGTTGCCTTGAACGCCACGCCTGCCAATCTTGCCTCGACCTCTGCGAACCTCACCTTGAGCACCGCACCGATCGCCACTCCGGTTGGCGCCGGTTCTGCCACGATCGCCCTGAGCACGGCGCCAGTGACCAGCGCCGTGAATGCAGCGCCGGCAACGATTGCCCTGTCCACCCCAATCGTCAGCGCCGCCATCAATGCACCGATCGCCATTTCGCTGGCAACCGCGCCCATCGTCAACACCGTCAACACCGTCAATACCGTTTCCAGTGCACCGGTCACGCTTGCCTTGAACACGCCGGTACTCAGCGCTGCCGTCAATGTGCCGCTCGCCATTGCCTTGAATACTGCGCCAGCTGTGACCTCCGTGGCTGCCGCACCGATTACCGCGGTCGTCAGCTCGGCACCACTGGCAACCACCGTTGCAGCAGCAGGCACGACTGTCGCGGCAGTGGCCAATGTTGCAACCGGCGCCGTCAACACCGTGCTGGCTGGCGTGACGCCGGTCGTCAATACCGCCACGGCTGGCCTGGCAACAACGGCCAATACGACACTCAACGCATTGTCAACCGGCTTGAGAAACTGATCTTGTCTTCCACATCGAGTTCAATGAACACATCGATCTGGCGCGGTATGCGCAGCAAGGCGGGGCAGGGTGGATTGGCGAAAGGGGGGGTTCTCCTCTTCATCCAATGCAGCCTGCTTTTGTTTGCAACACAGACGTTTGCCGAAGGGCCGGTGCCAGGGCAGGGCAATCCCGTTGACAGCCTGCCCAGGGACCTGCTGCCCGACACGCCACCGGTCTCCATCACGCTGCAAAAGTCGGATGCGAATTCAGCGTTGAGCGCAGCAGCCGGTCAGATGGTGACGCCGGCCCATTTCAATATCGATGGCGTGCATTCGATTCCTTTCGAGCTGGTCGCTAAGGAATTTTCGCCAATGGCAAACCAGGCCGTGAGTGTCGCGGCGCTGGTTGCGGCAGCCGAACGCGTGACAAAACTCTATCGTGACCGGGGTTATCCATTGTCGTTTGCGTATGTGCCGGCGCAAAATTTCGACAAGAACATTGTCGAGGTCAATATCGTCGAGGGTTACGTCGAAAAGATTTCGTTTACCGGCAATGCCAGCAACGTGCAAGGGCGGCTTGAAACGATTGCGGCACGATTGCGCACCGTGCGGCCATTGACCAATGCGGCTTTCCAGCGCATTACCGGCCTCATGCAGCTCGAACCCAGCGTGCAGATCAGCGCCTCGGTCACGCCACCGGTGACCACCGATGGCGCATCGGAAATGACGGTCAATGTCAAGCGCAGCCCGGTTACGCTATCGGTCAACATGGACACCACCACCAGCCGCTTGCGCGGGCTGGTCTCCGCAACCGAAAATGGCGCCACCGCGCTGGGCGAGCAGATCACGATCAGCACCTTGCAGCCGCAGGGCACCGATCGCGAACGGTACTACGCCCTCAATTACGCCCAGCCCATCGGCGCCGACGGCGTGCTGATGCAGGTGAATGTGTATGACTACGCGGCCAATCCGCGCAGTGCCGCCTTGCTTACCCAGGGGTTGGAGAGCGAGTACGAGAGCAGGACCACACGTGCGGCAGTGACGGTCGGCTACCCTTTCATCCTCGACGCCCATCGGAATCTGACCGGCACGGCCGGCTTTTATGCGGCACAGAATGCCAATACGTTTGCGTTCCAGAATGCCTTGGCGCCCGATATCAGGGTGGCTTCGCAAACGCGCGCACTGAGTCTGGAATATTCGTGGCAGCTGTCTTCCGAAACCAGTTTGGTGCAGGCGTCGGGTGGCATTTACCAGGGACTGGGCATGCTGGGTGCGGGGGCCACCAACAACACTGCCAACGTGCGCTTCAACCGTATTCGCGGCCAGTTCTCGCGCACCGATGTGTATGCAGGAAACTGGGGCACCGTCATCAGCGGCATTGCCCAATACTCCGGCAATGTCCTGCCGCAGACGGAACAGATCAGCTTCGGTGGCAGGCTGTTCGGCATGGGTTACGCTGCCAGCAATTCCACCGGCGACAGTGGCTGGGGCCTGGCAGTCGAAGGCAACCGGTCGTTCGTGTTTGATACCGCTTACCTGAAACGCATCCAGGCCTATGTGGTGCTGGACAAGTCGCAGACGGTCTTGAACGCCTTGCCACAACCGCATGGAAACCTGGGTTCGGTTGGACTCGGACTGCGGCTGAGCGACATGCGCTATTACTCCGTCGATGTGTCGGTGGCCAAGCCAACGGGCGAGCGTCCGGTCAACGAAGCCGATCGTGCCCTGAGATATAACCTGCTGTTCAATTACAAGACGCAATGAACACGAAGCACGCCGGGTCGACACTGTGCCGATTTGAGCAAAGCGAGTCAACGCGCTATGATGGCTGCCTTGTCTCTCGTCCCGCGCCTCCACGGCCCGCACCCTATCCATTGCAGCCATGACCGAATCGCCTCCACTTTATCTGCTGCAGCAACAGAAGAAGAATCCTGCCGAAAACGATTTGCCGGTGTATGCCAAGGCCATGCGCAGCAAGGAAGGGGTATTCGAAGGCGTGTCATTCATTCGCAGCCGCGACAAGGCCTCGTTGATGACCATGGCCGAAGCACAGCAGGCTGCGGCGTGGGCCAGGAAAAAGAAACCTTTGGCCAACCTGTACAAGACCACGATCGTTGCAGTGACGGATCTGCCTGCTGCCTGAGGTTGGGCAGACCAGGGACTTGATCGAGGCCGATGCAGCGCATTCGCAGCCTGCGCGGGTTTCACCGGGCAGGCTGCAGTGCCAATTGGCGACCATCTGCCTCAATCAATCGGGCTGCGCTGCAAGGCGCTGGAGCCAGGCTGCACTGCGTAGGGAAAGAACTCGCGCCTATTTGTTTTTCGTAATGCCACTGCTGCTCGCACGTGGACCCGCTGCGGACTTGGCCGCACTCTTGGCGCCCCGGCGTGCTGTTCTCATCGGCATGTCCATGATGGCCTTGCGCAGCCTCATTTCCATGACACGTCCTTCACCCTGGCCCGGCATGGATTTGGGATGATGATTTTCCTGTGATGGCTGGCGCGAAAGTTCCGGCAGCGGCTTGACCGGCGTTTCGTCGGCATAACTTCTTTCCAATGCCATACGGCGATAGGCATTGGCACGATTGATTCGAATGGAAGACATGATGGGCTTGTAGTTGCAATAATGACCATGTGTCGCATCAGCCTGGCAGGCAGTTCCAGGAAAATCCAACTATTTTTTCGATCAGAACGGTGTTGCCGGCCTCTTGCCGCAATTTCGGACATTCTCCAGCAAAAGTCCAACATTTGTTTTCTGACGGCAATAAATGAGCCGCTTGCATAGGCGCATGCAAGCTGCAGGACTTCCCCAACCGCGCCAGTGTGATTATGATGGCCACAGCGTGCCTCGTCCGCGCTGTGTTGCCGCGCGCCATGCCAGCAGCTTATGCCAGCCTATGTCAGCCTAGGCCAGCCTATGCCAGGCCGTCTTCAACGCAGTCCCCGGCCGCAGGTGTTCCCCGATCATGCGTGAAAGGAAACAACCCCCATGGACAATATCACCGATGTCAAACTCAGCCGCCGCGACCTGCTCATTGCCGGCGCCGTTTCCGCCACGGCCACGGCGCTGCCGCTGACCTGTGCAGCAGCCAAGCCTGCCCCAGCTCCCGCCGCCGCTGTGGCCACTGCCCCGGCCAAACCGCCTGTAACGGCCAAGGTCGCCATCGAAGTCAATGGCCAGCTGCACCGTCTTGAAGTCGACGCCCGAACCACACTGCTCGATGTATTGCGCGAGAACCTGCAGCTGACCGGCACCAAGAAGGGCTGCGACCATGGCCAGTGCGGCGCCTGCACCGTCATCCTCGATGGCCGGCGCATCAATTCCTGTCTCACGCTTGCGGTCATGCATGAGGGGTCGAAGCTGACCACCATCGAAGGCATCGGCAGCGCAGACAAGCTCCATCCGATGCAGGCCGCCTTCATCAAGCATGACGGCTTCCAGTGCGGCTACTGTACACCCGGGCAGATCTGCTCTGCCGTCGCCGTGCTGGAAGAAATCCGCCAGGGCTTGCCCAGCCATGTCACCGGCAGCCTGACCGAGCGGCCCACCATCAGCATCATGGAAATCCGCGAACGCATGAGCGGCAACATCTGCCGCTGTGGCGCCTATTCCAACATCATCGATGCCATCAGCGAAGTTGCCGGAGGTGCCGCATGAAAGTCTTCACCTACCAGCGCGCCAGCACCCCGGCCGAAGCGGCGCAGGCTGCACAGCGTACGCCGGGCGCGAAATTCATCGCCGGCGGCACCAATCTGCTCGACCTGATGAAGCTGGAAATCGAAACCCCGGCCCACCTGATCGATGTCAACGGCCTGGCGCTCGACAAGATCGATGCGCTGCCCAATGGCGGCCTGCGCATCGGTGCCCTGGTGCGCAACACCGACCTGGCGTCCGACGCCCGGATACGGCGCGACTATGGCGTGCTCGCGCGCGCCTTGCTGTCCGGCGCCTCCATGCAGCTGCGCAACAAGGCCACCACTGCCGGCAACCTGCTGCAGCGCACCCGCTGTCCGTATTTTTACGACACCAACCAGCCTTGCAACAAACGCCAGCCCGGCAGCGGTTGTTCGGCCATCGGTGGCTATACGCGCCTGCATGCCGTGCTGGGCGCCAGCGACCATTGCATCGCCACCCATCCAAGCGACATGGCGGTCGCCATGCGCCTGCTCGATGCGCAAATTGAAACCGTGAAGCCCGATGGCTCGGCGCGCGTGATACCGATTGCAAACTTCCATCGCCTGCCGGGCGATACGCCACAAATTGAAAACGCGCTGGAGCCCGGCGAGCTGATCACTGCCGTCACCTTGCCCAAACCGCTGGGCGGCACCCATGTCTACCGCAAGGTACGCGACCGCGCATCCTATGCATTTGCCCTCGTTTCGGTGGCGGCCGTGGTCCAGCGTGACGGCAGCGGCCGGGTGGCCGTGGGCGGCGTGGCGCACAAACCCTGGCGCGTGGAGGCAGCCGAGGCAAGTCTGCCGCGCGGCGCCAAGACCATGAGCGCGCAGCTGCTGGCGGGCGCCAGGACCACTTCCGAAAACGCCTTCAAGATCGCGCTGGTGCAGCGTACGCTGGCCGCCGTGCTGGCTGAAGCAAAGAAAGGCTAAGACCATGAAATTCGATACGCCTGCCACCACCAACCCGATCGATCAGCTGAAGATCATCGGCAAGCCCACCAGCCGCGTCGACGGCCCGCTGAAAGTCAGCGGCCGCGCGCCGTATGCCTATGAACAGCATGCCGCAGTTCCCAATGCCGCTTATGGCTATGTCATTGGCGCCGGTATTGCCAAGGGCCGCATCGATGCCATCGACCTTGCCGAGGCCCGGCGCGCACCAGGCGTGCTGGCCATCGTCACGGCTGACAATGCCGGCAAGCTGGGCCAGGGTACTTACAACACCGCCCGTCTGCTGGGCGGCCCCGAGGTCCAGCATTACCACCAGGCGATTGCCATCGTGGTGGCCGAAACTTTCGAACAGGCGCGCGCCGCAGCGCAGCTGGTGCATGTGCAGTACGTCATCAAGCAAGGCAGGTTCGACCTGGCTGAAGAGCGCCAGCAAGCCGACAAGCCGGGCAAAGGCAAACCCGATAGCGCCGTTGGCGACTTCGAAGGCGCGTTCAAGAATGCGGCGGTGCGCCTGGACGCCAGCTACACCACGCCCGACCAGGCCCACGCAATGATGGAACCGTTTGCCACCACGGCCTCGTGGAGCGGCGACAAGCTCACCGTATGGACGGCCAACCAGATGATTGCCTGGAGCCGCGGCGACCTGGCCAAGACGCTCGGCATGCCGAAGGAAAAAGTGCGGCTGGTCTCGTCCTATATTGGCGGCGGTTTTGGCGGCAAGCTGTTCGTGCGCGCCGATGCCGTGCTGGCAGCGCTGGGCGCACGGGCGGCAAAGCGGCCGGTGAAAGTGGCACTGACGCGCCCGATGATGTTCAACAATGCCACCCACCGTCCGGCCACCATCCAGCGCATTCGCATTGGCGCCGGGCGCGATGGCAAGATCACCGCAATTGGCCATGAAAGCTGGTCCGGTGACCTGAAAGGCGGCAGTCCCGAAAACGCCACCCAGCAAACCCGTCTCTTGTACGCCGGCGCCAACCGCATGACCCATACCCGGCTGGCCGAACTCGATCTGCCGGAAGGCAATGCCATGCGCGCGCCGGGCGAAGCGCCGGGCTTGATGGCGCTGGAAATCGCCATCGATGAAATGGCGGAAAAATTGCGCCTCGATCCAATCCAGTTTCGCATCATGAACGACACCAAGGTCGACTCGGAAGAGCGCAGCCGGCCGTTTTCCCAGCGCCGGCTGGTCGAGGCCTTGCGCCTGGGCGCGCAAAAATTTGGCTGGAGTGCGCGCCAGGCAAAACCGGCCCAGGTGCGCGACGGCCGCTGGCTGGTGGGTCTCGGTGTGGCTGCAGGTTTTCGCAACAACCTGTTGTCGAAGTCGGCAGCGCGCGTGCGCCTGGACCGCCGTGGCGTGGTCACGGTGGAAACCGACATGACCGATATCGGCACCGGCAGCTATACCATCATTGCCCAGACAGCCGCCGAGATGATGGGGCTGACGCTGGACAAGGTCGAAGTGCGCCTGGGCGACTCCGACTTTCCCGTCTCGGCCGGTTCCGGCGGCCAATGGGGCGCCAACAGTTCGACCGCTGGCGTGTATGCCGCCTGCGTCAAGCTGCGCGAAGCCGTGTGCAAGAACCTGGGATTGAAAGCCGAAGACACCGTGTTCGCCGACGGCATGGTACGGGTGGGCGAGCGGGCGGCGCCATTGTCCCAGGCCGCTGAAGGCGGCGAACTGGTGGTCGAGGACTTCATGGAATACGGCGACCTCGACAAGAAGTTCCAGCAGTCGACCTTTGCCGGCCATTTTGTCGAAGTCGGCGTCGATGCCGCAACCGGCGAGGTGCGGGTGCGGCGCATGCTGGCGGTTTGCGCGGCAGGGCGCATCCTCAACCCCAAGTCGGCGCGCAGCCAGGTGATCGGCGCCATGACCATGGGAGTGGGCGCAGCCTTGATGGAGCATCTGGTGGTCGACAAGCGCAGCGGCTTTTTCGTCAACCATGACCTGGCGGGTTATGAAGTGCCGATTCACGCCGACATTCCCCACCAGGAAGTGATCTTTCTCGACGAGACTGATCCCATCTCCTCTCCGATGAAGGCCAAGGGCGTGGGCGAGCTCGGGCTGTGTGGCGTGGCGGCGGCGATTGCAAATGCGGTCTACAACGCTACCGGCGTGCGCGTGCGCTATTATCCGGTCACGCTCGACAAGCTGCTTGAGAAGATGCCGGCCTACGGTTGACCTGGAATCCTGTCGGTGTCGGTGTCGGTATCGATATCGATGCTGATGCCGGCGTTGATGTTGACGTTGATGTCGATGCCAGCGGTCAGCGGCATGTCAATGCTGGCCGCAATGAAGTCGATGCTGAGATAATGGCCTGGCACGCAGTGCTGCATCCCGCCCCGGGACGCTGCACGATTTCTCCAGGATCAGCATGACTTCTCACACAGTACTTGTGGCATTGATGAACTTCGGCATCGGTCTGGGACTCGGCGTGGCTGGCGGCTTGCTGGGCATAGGCGGTGGCTTG
>JBPBPY010000070.1:0-10193 GCA_050954505.1 Janthinobacterium lividum | reverse complement strand
GCCGCAGTCGGTTTCCTGCTCTGGTACACGGTCAGACGCGACGCTGCCGAAATCCAGCCGCTGGTGCCGGCGCTGCAAAGCTGGTGGATGAAGATTCACGTGCCGGCCAACTTCATCGGCTACGGCACCTTTTCACTGGCTGCCATGGTCGGCGTGGCTTACCTGCTCAAGTCGCATGGCGTGTTCGTCGACCGCCTGCCTGCGCTCGAAGTTCTCGATGATGTGATGTACAAATCCATCGCCGTCGGCTTTACCTTCTTTACCATTGCCACCATCCTGGGCGGCCTGTGGGCTGCCGAAGCCTGGGGTGGCTACTGGTCATGGGACCCGAAGGAAACCTGGGCCCTGATCGTCTGGCTGAACTATGCCGCCTGGCTGCACATGCGGCTGATGAAAGGCTTGCGCGGCCAGGTGGCAGCGTGGTGGGCAGTGGTCGGTTTGCTGGTGACCACCTTTGCCTTCCTGGGTGTCAACATGTTCCTCTCCGGCCTGCATTCCTACGGCGAACTCTGAGCCGGCCCGCGGCAGCGGGACTGGCTTGCAGCGCATGCCGGGGTCTCAGCTGTCGGCGGGAATCGTTTCAAGGGCAAACAAGGCCAGCGTGTCTTCCCGCTTGCGAATCACATGGACTGCCTGGCCATCGACAAGCAATTCGACGGCGCGCGGCCGGCTGTTGTAGTTCGATGCCATCGTCATGCCGTATGCACCCGCCGACATCAGTGCCAGCAGGTCGCCTTCTTCCAGCGCCAGTGCCCGGGCACGCGCCAGCCAGTCGCCCGACTCGCAGACCGGGCCGACAATGTCATACACCTGAACCTGGTCGGCACGCTTTTGCAGCGGCAGCACGCCATGGAACGCTTCATACATGGCTGGACGCATGAGGTCATTCATGGCGGCGTCGACAATGGCGAAATTCTTGCTGGCGCCATGTTTGAGGAACTGCACTTCGGTGAGCAGCACGCCGGTGTTGCCGACGATCGAGCGGCCCGGCTCGAACATCACTGCCACCGGCTTGCCCTGATATTTCTCGGCGCGCCAGGCATCGATGCGGGCAAACACCCGGCCAAGATAGCCAGCCACGGCTACCGGGGTTTCATCGTCATAGGTAATGCCGATGCCGCCGCCCAGATCGACGTGGTGCAGGCCAATGCCGTCGGCGGCCAGCTGGTCGACCAGTTCAATGACCTTGTCGAGCGCTTCGAGCAATGGTGCGTCGTCGAGCAGCTGTGAGCCGATATGGCAATCGATGCCGACGACCTCGAGATTGGCCATGGCGGCGGCGCTGCGATAGGTTGCCAACGCATCTTCATAGGCGACGCCGAATTTGTTGTCCTTCAAACCGGTGGAAATATAGGGATGGGTCTTGGCATCGACGTTGGGATTGACGCGCAGCGAGACCGGCGCCTTCTTGCCGAGATTGCCGGCCACATCATTGAGCCGGTGCAGTTCGGGAATCGATTCCACATTGAAGCACAGGATGTCGTGTTCGAGCGCCAGGCGCATTTCAGCCCGGCTCTTGCCCACCCCGGAAAAAATCGTCTTGCGCGGATCGCCGCCAGCGGCCAGCACGCGCTGCAATTCGCCGCCCGAAACGATGTCGAAGCCACTGCCGGCCCGCGCCAGCAGGCTGAGGATGGCAAGGTTGGAATTCGATTTGACGGAGAAAAAGATGGTGCCGCTGCTGCTGCCTTGAGGGCGCTGGCAGGCGTCGTGATAGGCGGCGAAATTTTCCAGCAGCGCTGCCTTGGAGTAGACATAGGCAGGCGTGCCATATTGGCGCGCGATGGCAGCCAGGGGAATTTGTTCGGCGTACAGCACGCCATTGCGATAGGAAAAATGCGACATGAGGGCGAAGGTGTGATTATCGGGAGGCGGGTGCCGTTGGAACGGGCGACTGGTTTGCCGCCGGGCCGCCCGGGGTAGCCGGGATTTCGTCGGCCTTGCCGGCCGGTGTGGCGAATGGCGCAGCTTCAGTGACTGGCGCGGTGCTGGCAGCAGGCGTAACGCTGCCAGCCGGCGGCATGGGCGGCGGCGCGATCTGCGTCTGCGGGCGCACCGGCATTCTCAACGGGCCAACCTGTCCACAGCCACCCAGCAACCCGATGGCGCCCATCAGCAGCACCGATGCAAAACCGGTTGTACGGCCCCGGGCGCCGGGGCGTTGCGGCAAAAATAAAAAAGAAGGTTTCACGATTAGAATGGCGAAGGGTAGATTGAACAACGCAGGAAAAATGGAGTGTAGCATGACAGAATCGGAATTCCTGGCGCTGGCCGAATCAACATTGACGACGATTGAAACCGCTCTGGAAGACATCGCCGACAACACCGATATCGATATTGAATGCAAGCGCAGCGGCAATGTGCTCGAAGTCGAACTCGCGGACAGCAACACCAAGATCATCATTAACAGCCAGGCGCCGATGAAGGAAATGTGGATTGCCGCCAAGTCCGGCGGTTTCCACTACAAACGCGCCGGCGACCAGTGGATCAATACCCGCGACGGCTCGGAATTGTTTGCAGCGCTGTCGGCGATGGTCAGCAGCCAGACCGGTGAAACGGTAACGCTGACTGCCTGATCGCGGCGTCTGGCCAATACGGCAAAGCGGTATCGGCAACAGAACCGAGGCAATGAAATCGGGACAGTGGGACAGTGGGACAGTGTGACAGTGGTTGGGGCAGCGGTTTCAAACCCTGGTTCGAGGCAGGTTTTGCAGCAGGTGTCTGCAGCAGCAGCCGGACACGGATGACCGCCACTGATGACCGCCGCTGAGAACGGGATGCGGCGTACAGCGCAAGGTCTGAAGGCGGCCCCGGCAGAGACACCTGCAGCCGCGGTCCGGTGCGGCACTGGAAACCGGTGTTCCAGACTGATGTTTGTATCCGCTGCCCGGGACGCAGCCAGCGCCGCAAAACGTCAGAACAGTTCGTTCTTGACCTCGTCCCGGGTCTTGTCCGCTTCCTGTGGCGCGCCGGCCTCCGGCGGTTTGTCCCCCATGCCCAGGGTGCGCACGCCAGCCGTGGGCGGGTACTCGGCATAATAATATTCCCCACCCGACTGGACCATGCCTTCAGGGACCACGCGGTCTTGATTGGGCACATTCTTGAGCGCCTTCTGCATGTAGCCTATCCAGATCGGCAACGCCAGCCCGCCACCGGTTTCGCGGTTGCCCAGGTTGCGTGGCTGGTCGAAACCGATCCAGGCAATGCCGACCAGCTTGGGCTGGTAGCCGGCAAACCAGGCATCGATGGAGTCATTGGTGGTGCCGGTCTTGCCGGCCAGGTCGGTGCGTTTCAGGGCCATGGCCTTGTTGGCGGTACCGGCGCGCACCACATCGCGCAGCATGCTGTCCATCAGGAATGCATTGCGTGCGTCGATGACACGGTTGGCTTCATCGCCGGCACGGTCGGGGTTAACTTGCGAGAGCACCTTGCCGGAGGAATCGGTAATGCGTGAAATCAGGTAGGGGTTGACCTTGTAGCCGCCATTGGCAAACACTGCATAGGCGCCGGCCATCTGCAGTGGCGTCACATTGCCCGCACCGAGCGCCAGCGTCAGGTAGGCAGGGTTCTTGTCGGCGTCGAAACCGAAACGGGTGGCATATTCCTGGCCATATTTGGCGCCGACACGCGCCAGGATGCGAATCGAAATCATGTTCTTCGACTTCATCAGGCCGCGCCGCATGGTCATCGGGCCGTCGTATTTGCCATCGTAGTTCTTCGGTTCCCAGGACTGGCCACCGGTCTGGCCGGCATTGAAGACGATCGGCGCATCATTGATGACCGTTGCCGGCGACAAGCCCTTTTCCAGCGAGGCGGAATAGATGAAGGGCTTGAACGACGAGCCCGGCTGGCGCCAGGCCTGGGTCACATGGTTGAACTTGTTGCGGTTGTAGTCGAAGCCGCCGATCAGCGCGCGAATGGCGCCGTCATCGGTGTTGGCGGCCACGAAAGCCGACTCGACTTCCGGCATCTGCGTGACGGCCCAGTCGCTGCCATCCTGCACCACGCGGATCACGGCGCCACGCTTGACGCGCCGGTTGGGCGGCGCCTTGTCGCTCAGCAGGTTGGTGGCGAATGCCAGGCCAGGCCCGGTGATGGTGATTTCCTCACCCGACAGCAGCACTGCCGTGATCTTTTTCGGCGTGGCTTGCAGCACCACGGCGGCGACGATGTCGTCGCTGTCCGGATGGTCGGCCAGCTCGGTCTCGATGACATCGTCGGCCTGTTCCTTGACATCCGGGATGTCGATATAGCCTTCCGGCCCCCGGTAGCCATGGCGCTTTTCATAATCCATCACGCCGCGCCGCAGGGCGATGTAGGCCGCATCCTGGTCGGCCTTGGTGATGGTGGTGAAGACGTTCAAACCGCGTGTATAGGTTTCTTCCTTGTACTGGTCGTACACCAGCAGGCGCACGGTCTCGGCCACGTACTCCGCATGGATGCCGAACTCGGTGCTGTCGGTCTTCAGGTGCAGTTCCTCGGCACGGGCCTCGGTGAATTGCGCATCGGTGATGTAGCCCAGGCTGTGCATGCGTTCGAGGATGTACTGCTGGCGTGCCCGTGCGCGCTTGGGGTTGATGATCGGGTTGTTGGCGGACGGCGCCTTCGGCAAGCCGGCCAGCATGGCCGCCTCGGCCAGCGTGATGTCGGGCAGCTTCTTGCCGAAATAGATCTGGGCCGCCGAAGAAAAACCATAGGCGCGCTGGCCCAGGTAGATCTGGTTCATGTAGACCTCGAGGATCTGGTCCTTGGTGAGGTTTTCCTCGATCTTCCAGGCCAGCAGCATTTCATACAGCTTGCGTTTCAAGGTCTGTTCGCTGGAGAGAAAGAAATTGCGCGCTACCTGCTGGGTGATCGTCGACGCACCCTGCTTGGCGCCTCCCGACATGTTGTGGACGGCCGCGCGCAGGATGCCGACGTAGTCGACACCGCCATGTTCATAGAAACGGTCATCTTCGATGGCCAGCACGGCCTGCTTCATGATGTCGGGGATTTCATTGAAGCGCACCACGTTGCGGCGCTCTTCGCCGAACTCGCCGATGAGCACATTGTCGGCAGAAAAAATCCGCAGCGGAACCTTGGGCCGGTAGTCGGTCAGCGAGTCGAGTGCAGGCAGGTTGGGGTAGGCCATGGTGAGCATGAACCCGAGCACCAGCACGCCACACACGGCAAGGCCGGCAACGACGCCGAAAAAGCCGAGCACGATACGCGCAAACAGGCCCAGCCGGCGTGGTGCACGCTCGGCAGGGGACTCTTGGGTGGGGGAGGTGGCCATGCGCTGGAATTGTCTGGTTTTTGCCCGGGGGCAGGAAGTGGAAAACAGAAAAAATACTGAAGAATCAGTCAGTTCGAAGGAATTCGATGACTGCTTCTGCAAGCACTTGATTATATAACGCCGGCTGCAACGGTAGAAAAATCTTGGTGCCGGACTTGTCGCTTTTGGTATTGATTTCCATGTTACCAACGGTCGTGGACGATTCGCAACGGAATTATGTGTTTCTTAGCGGAAAGTGCTTTACACGAAGAGACCCTTATTGCTACGATTTAAAGTAACGATTGATCTACGTCACCTAAACATCGGAAATCAATAAGAAATATTTGAGATATGACAAGAAATATTTCAAGGCGCCGCCGCTGTGACAGCGGTGAACTTCAGCCCGAATAGTGATTGCAGGTGTAATTCATTGCTCCAGATATAAGTAACATTGCCGCGTTCACGCGAAAGAAAACCGCCCTCGGGAGAAGCGCTTGGCTTTAGACATTGGTTCTTTATTCGGCAAGAAGAATGGCCCGTTACTGGGCATTGATATCAGCACCTCTGGCGTCAAGCTGGTCGAGTTGTCCGACGCCGGCAAGGACGGCTTGCGGCTGGAGCGTTATGCGAGCGAGCCATTGCCGCGCGGCGCGGTGGTCGATGGCAATATCGAAAACATCGAACAGGTTTCCGACGCCGTGCGCCGGGTCTGGAAGAAGAGTGGTTCGCGCGCCAAGCTCGTGGCGTTGGGCATGCCCCCGGCCTCGGTCATCACCAAGAAGATCATCCTGCCGGCCGGGCTGTCCGACGACGAACTCGAAATGCAGGTCGAGAACGAAGCCAACCAGTACATTCCCATTGCGCTCGACGAGGTCAGCCTCGACTTCGACGTCATTGGCGGCGTGCTCAATTCACCCGAAGATGTGGAGGTGCTGCTGGCAGCCTCGCGCAAGGAAAAGGTCGAAGACCGCGTGGCGGTAGCGGAATCGGCCGGCCTCAAGCCAACCGTGATGGATATCGAGTCATACGCAGCGCGTGCAGCCATCGAACGCATTACGCACCAGCTGCCCAACCAGGGCAGCGGCCAGGTCATTGCCCTGTTCCAGATCGGTGCCCAGATCATGCACATTTCAGTGCTGCTCGACGGCCAGCCATTGTATGAACGCGAACAGCCGTTTGGCGGCAACCAGCTGACCCAGGACATCGTGCGCGCCTACGGGCTTTCGCCGGAAGATGCCGAGGTCAAGAAAAAAAGCGGCGAACTGCCGGAAGGATATGCACGCGAATTGCTCGAACCCTTCCTTGAAAGCGCCGCCATCGAAGTGGCGCGTGCCATTCAGTTCTTCTTCACCTCCACACCCTATACCCGCATCGACCAGATATTCCTGGCCGGCGGCTGTGCCGTCATTCCCGGCCTGGTCGACATCGTCGCCAGCCGTACCAATGTCACCACCTCGGTGGTGAGCCCGTTCAAGGGCATGCAGCTGGCAACCTCGGTACGCGAAAAGCAGCTGCGCCTGGACGCGCCCGGTTTCCTGGTGGCCTGCGGCCTGGCATTGAGGAGATTCGACCGATGATCAAGATCAATCTGCTGCCGCACCGCGAAGCGCGGCGGCGCGAACGGCGTACCGCCTTTGTTGCTTTGATGGTGTTTTCGGTCATTGTCGGCGCCATGGTGGTGATGCTGGTCGGCGGCGTCATCGCCAACCGCATTTCCGACCAGAACCAACGCAATGACTTCATCAAGGCCGAGAATGCCAAGCTCGATATCGAGATCAAGGAAATCGCTTCGCTGCGCCAGGAAATCGAAGGCTTGATTGCCCGCCAGCGCGCCGTGGAAGATTTGCAGAGCGACCGCAACCAGCCGGTCTACCTGATGGACGAACTGGTCAAGCAGGTGCCCGAAGGCATCTACCTGCGCAGTTTCAAGCAGGCAGCCCAGCGCGTGGTGATCGATGGCTACGCACAGTCGAATGAACGGGTTTCGGAACTGCTGCGCAACCTCGGCAACAATTCGCCCTGGCTGGAGCGGCCCGACCTGGTCGAGATCCGTTCAACCCAGATCGGTACCGGCAAGGATCAGAAGAAGGTGTTCGATTTCACCGTCAACGTTGGCATCAAGCGTCCGCGTGACCAGGAAGCTGCCGCGGCCGCGGCCAGGGCGGCAGTGCCTGGCGGCGCTGCGGGCAGTCCCGCCACCGGTGCCGTGGCCGGTGCATCCGTACCTGCCGTGCCTGCTGCAACGGGAAGCGCCGCCGTGGTGCCCGCTGTGCGGCCGGGTGTGCCAGCCAGCACCTTTTCCACCCCTGCACCGGCGCCGGTCGGCACGGCAACCGGTGCGGCGGCAAATGCACCTGCTGCAGGCATGACAGTCAAACCTGCCACCCCGACGGCTCCCGCAAGCAAGCCGGCAATCTTGCCGGCAGCGCCCGCGAAGGCGCAATGATATGAGAGAGTCAGCATGCCAAATTTGAATCTCGACGCAGTCAGTGCGCAATTTCGCGGCCTGTCGGGCCGCCATCCCGGCCAGTGGCCGCTGCTGCCACGCATCCTGTGCGCGGTCGGCGTGGTTGCCGCCGTCATGGCAGTAGGCTGGTATTTTTATTGGGACGGCCAGCTTGACACCTTCGAGGCCAGCGCCCAGGAAGAAGTCAAGCTGCGCGCGGCGTACAAGGACAAGATCCAGCAAGCCATCAACCTGAATGCGCTGCGCAAGCAGAAGGAACAGGTCAATGAATATGTCGCCACGCTGGAAAAGCAGTTGCCCAGCAAATCGGAAATGGATGCGCTGCTCTCCGACATCAACCAGGCCGGACTCGGGCGTGGCTTGCAGTTCGAACTGTTCAAGCCTGGCCAGGTGGTGGTCAAGGATTATTACGCCGAGCTGCCGATCGACATCAAGATTACCGGTAATTATCACGATGTTGGCGCGTTCACCAGCGACATCGCCAACCTGCCGCGGATTGTCACCCTCAACAACCTGAACCTGGCCGCGGGCAAGGATGGCCAGCTGACACTCGACGCTGTCGCCAAGACCTTCCGCTATCTCGATCCCGAGGAAGTGGCTGCCCAGCGCAAGGCCGAAGCTGCCAAGAAAGGGCCGAAAAAATGAGGCTGACGAGAATGAACGCCACATCAGGTTCGTACGCCACGGCGGCCACGGCAGCCAAGGCGGCCACTGCAGCCAACGCAGCGGCAACAGCGCGGCAGGGGCTGCTGCTGCTGCCAGCCTTGCTGTTGCTGACGACGCTGGCTGGCTGTGGCGACAGTGGCGTGGGCGAAGTACGGCAATGGATGGATGAGACCAAACGCCAGACCAGGGTTGCCGTGACGAAGGTGGAAGAGCCGAAGAAATTCACGCCGTTCAGCTACACCGGCAAGGATGCCATCGATCCCTATTCGCCGGTCAAGCTGGCCATGGCGCTGGCCAAGCAGAAGGGCACGACCGATAGCGGCTTGCGTCCGGATCTCGACCGCCGCCGTGAACCGCTGGAGTCCTACCCGCTCGATACCCTGAAGATGGTCGGTACCTTGCGCAAGGCCGGCGCCAGTTTTGCGCTGCTGCTGGCAGACAAGGCGCTGTTCCAGGTCAAGGTGGGGAACTACATCGGTCAGAACTTCGGCAAGGTCACCAAGATTGCCGATGGCGATGTCGAATTGAAGGAAATCGTACAGGATGCGTCCGGCGAATGGGTCGAGCGCAATGCAAAGTTAGAGCTGCAGGAGAGTAAAAAATGATGACTGGACTGATCCCGAACCGGCGCGCGATGGCGCACCGCTTCCTGCGCCCGCTGCTGTTGCCGATGCTGCCGCTGCTGCCATCACTGTCTGCGCTGTCGCGCCTGCGTTCGCCAGGACAACGCACCGCGCGGCCGGCGCAGCCCGACCCGGCACGCGCCGAACGTCGTGACCTGCTGGGCTTTTCGGCAGCGCTGCGCGGCGCCTTGCAGCATGGCCTGGCGCGCAGCCTGCTGCGCGGGCTGGCCGGTGCACCCCGTACGCTGGCATGCGCCGCCCTGTTTGCCGGCCTGGCCACGACCAGTGCAATGGCAGCCGACAATACCATCGAGTCGATCACCTCGAACCAGCAGGGTTCGAATGTCATCGTTCGCGTGACGCTGAAAAAGCCGGTCACCAAGGCGCCGATCGGCTTCACCATCACCAACCCGGCCCGTATTGCGCTCGACTTCGCCAGCACCGATAACGGCATTGGCAAATCGAGCCAGGACATCGGCCTGGCGGATATCCGCAACGTCAACATCGTCCAGGCCGGCGAACGTTCGCGGCTGGTATTCAACCTCAAGCGGCCGCTGAACTATGCCACCGTGGTCGAAGGCCGCACCGTCATCGTGACGATTGAAAGCTCCGGCGGCGTGGCTGTGCCGGTCAGTTCCAGCGGCATTCCGGCGCCGGCGGTGCAGGCTGCGCTGGTTGCCGGCGCCAATGGCGCGGTGGCGGCGCCACAGGCAATCCGCGACATCGATTTTCGCCGCGGCGTCAACAACGAAGGGCGCATCGTCATCGACCTGCCCAACAACCAGGTCGGAGTCGACGTGCGCCAGCAAGGGCAGAACATCCTGGTCGACTTCATGAAGACCAGCCTGCCGGAAGCGCTGCGCCGCCGTCTGGATGTGACTGACTTCGGCACCCCGGTGCGTACCGTGTCGTCGCAGCAGCAGGGCGACAATGTGCGCATGACGATCGAACCGAAGGGCCTGTGGGAACACAGCGCCTACCAGAGCGATACCCAGCTGGTGATCGAAGTGCGGCCACTGAAGGAAGAACCGAACCGGCTGACCCAGGGCACACAGGGTTATCGTGGTGAAAAGCTGTCGCTGAACTTCCAGAATGTCGAAGTGCGTGCCGTGCTGCAGGTCATTGCCGACTTCACCGGCCTGAACATCATTACCAGCGACACCGTCAACGGCAACCTGACGCT